>QQUB01000818.1 GCA_008501835.1 Bacteroidota bacterium | reverse complement strand
ATCTTCTACAGTAACCGTATATGTACCTGGGGCCAGACCGGTTTTACTCGATCCGGTTCCAAGACCATCACTCCATGTGTATGAATATGGGGCTGTTCCACCAGCTCCACTGGCTGTCGCAGTTCCGTTATCATCTCCACAGGTAGCATCTGTTTTTGAAATACTTACCGTTGGATTTGGATGAACTGTCACCGTTACGGTAGTCGAAGCTTCACATCCATTGGCATCTTCTACAGTTACTCCGTAAGTTGTGGTGGATGTTGGGTTAACAGTTTTTGTATCTCCTGTACCAAGATTATTATCCCAGGTGTAGGTGAAAGGTGCTGTTCCTCCTGTGGCAACAGCTGTAATTACTGAACTCTCGCCAACACAAATTTCTTCAGGCTGGGCACTGGCAGTTATACCAGGTCCAGGAATATTTATTATAGTTACGCTATTGCTACCTGTACAACCGTTGGCATCTTGTACTGTAACAGTATAAGTACCCGGGGCCAGACCGGTTTTTGTAGCTCCCGTTCCAAGGCCATCGCTCCAGGAATAGGTATAAGGTGCTGTTCCTCCAGATCCACTGGCAGTTGCCGTTCCGTTATTATCTCCACAGGTAGCATCTGTTTTTGAAATGCTCACTGTTGGATTTGGATTAACGGTAACTGTAACGGCATCAACTGCTTCACAACCATTTGCATCAGTTACTGTTACACTGAAAGTAGTTGTAAAGGAAGGTCCGACAAAAGCGTTTTGATTATTACTTGCCCCTCCACTCCATACATAACTGTAGGGAGGAGTACCACCGGAAGGGGTAGCTGTAAGCGTGGTATTTTCTCCAAGACAAATAGCTACATCGTCACCTGCATCTACAGATGGTCCACCGATATTAATAATGGTTACAGTGGCTGTGGCAGAACAGCCATTGGCATCATGAACTGTTACCGTGTAGGTTCCCGGGGCAACACCTGTCTTGGAAGCACCCATACCCAGGCCTCCGTTCCATGCATAGGTATATGGTGCTGTACCGCCGGAGGCTGTCGCCGTCACCGTACCATTGTTATCACCACAGGTAGCATCTGTACTGGATATTGAAACTGTTGGATTTGGATGAACGGTTACCGTAACCGTTGTGGATGCCTCACAACCATTTGCATCAACTACGGTTACACCATAGGTAGTGGTTGATGTTGGGCTAACCATTTTTGTAGCACCAGTACCCAGGTTGTTGTCCCAGGTATAAGTGTAAGGTGCCGTTCCTCCGGTAGCTGTAGCTGTAAGGGAGGAATTCTCTCCCAAACAAATTTCTTCAGGCTGGGCACTGGCGGAAATACCAGGTCCGGCAATGTTGTTGATAGTAACACTTCCTGTACCTGTACAACCGTTGGCATCTTCTACCGTAACGGTATAAGTACCTGGAGAAAGACCGGTTTTTGTGGCTCCGGTTCCAAGGCCATCACTCCATGTGTATGAATACGGTGCTGTACCTCCGGATCCACTGGCGGTGGCTGTTCCATTATCATCTCCACAGGTAGCATCTGTTTTTGAAATACTTACCGTTGGGTTTGGATGAACTGTTACAGTTACTGTTGTGGATGCAGTACATCCGTTAGCATCCTGTACAGTTACACCATAGGTGGTAGAGGATGTTGGGCTAACCGTTTTTGTATCTCCTGTACCAAGATTATTATCCCAGGTGTAGGTGAAAGGTGCTGTTCCTCCAGTAGCAACAGCTGTAATTACTGAACTCTCGCCAACACAAATTTCTTCAGGCTGGGCACTGGCGGAAATACCAGGTCCAGCAATATTATTAATGGTTACGCTATTGGTACCTGTACACCCGTTAGCATCTTCTACCGTAACGGTATAGGTACCCGGGGCCAGACCGGTTTTTGTAGCTCCGGTTCCAAGGCCGTCACTCCACTCGTACGAATATGGAGCAGTGCCTCCTGATCCACTGGCCGTAGCGGTTCCGTTATTATCTCCACAGGTAGCATCCGTTTTAGAAATACTTACCGTTGGATTTGGATGAACTGTCACTGTAACAGAGGTAATCGAAGTACACCCGTAATTATCCTCCACCGTCACACTATAGGTAGTAGTGGTAGTTGGACTTACAGTCTTCGTGTCACCTTCTCCAAGATTATTATCCCAGGTGTAAGTATAAGGTGCTGTTCCTCCAGTTGCCACTGCCGTTAATACCGAACTCTCTCCAACACAAATGGTTGTTGGAGCTGCGGAGGCAGTAATTTGTGGCCCCAGAATATTAATTACAGTAACAGAGGTTGTTGCCGTACACCCGTTAGCATCAGTAACAGTCACATGGTAAGTTCCCGGAGCCAGGCCTGTTTGCTGTTCTCCATCCTCTAATCCGTTGCTCCATGAGAAAGTATACGGTTCTGTTCCACCGTCAGCACTTGCAGAAGCGGTACCGACGTCAAAACCACAAAGTGCCGGTGTAGCATTGGCGCTAATGGTTGGCGTTGGATTAACTGTTACTGTAGCTTCGTCCACACTGGTACATCCATTAGCATCGGTAACTGTTACATAATAAGTTGTGGTGTTAGCCGGAGAAACGGTAATATTCTCTCCTGTCTCACCATTACTCCAAGAATAAGTTAAAGGTGCAGTGCCACCGTCGGCATTTGCCATAAGGGTAGCACTTTCTCCTGCACAGATGGTCAGACATTCCCCGAGGTCAGGGCGACCAACAAGGGTGCTGCCTGAAAAATCTAAATTAAAATCACCGGTTGCTCCGTCGATGAGGGCAGCACCGGTAGTTGGCTGACTAACAATATCGAGTGCTAACCAACCTGAGGCTCCAAAGGCAGCTGCATCATTGAGGTTTGCACCTGTACCTACCTGGAATGAAGCACCTGTACCCACGAACTGAACCACAGCTCCTGCGAGGTCGCCTGATCCGGTAAGCGTACCACTTAGTGCCGTATAATAATACCAGTCACTGTTGTCGACATCTCCAACACACTGGGTATTTTCTTTAGGACTTCCTGCCGGTGGAGAGAAAGTTCTTCCCCTGAACACTGTTTCAATCTGGAATACCAGATTAGGATCTGAATTATTAACTGCCTCTAATTGCAGAATGGCACTTCCTCCATTATTTTCAACGAAGGTGGCATTCTGGACAGTCCAGTGTTTTTGACTGGTATAGTTATTAACCAGATTACCGGAATAGAATCCATAATTATTCGAACCACAAGTCTGGTCACTATTGGATGCCCCACGACTTTCGTAAGGATCCGAAGGACAAGTGATGTAGACTTCAGGTCCAAGTTCATTGGTAATGGTATAATTGCCAAGGTCCACAGGACATTCATCATTACCCCATCTTACGTAGAGATGGTAAGTTCCTGCTCCGAGATTCTCAAAACTTGCAGAACCTGCATTATCTGCACTTTGCAACGGATAGGAATTGCCTCCATCCATTGAAAATTCGATAGTTGTTCTGTTTGGGTTATCCGGAAATGTGAATGTAATGGTTCCATTGTCATCACCACAGGTGGCATTTTGAACTGTTACATTGACATTTGGCTCTTCATCCACGGTAATGTTCACAACACCTTCTACACAACACGCCAAACCTTCATTACATACCGTATAATGAAATTGGTCCGACCCGTAATACCCATTGGTTGGGGTATAAGTAAAGGTACCATCGTTATTGATGGTCACCGAACCATGCATAGGGCTGGAAGTAAGTGTAATGGTTTGGTTAGAAAGGTTTGAATCATTATCCAATACATTACCTGAAAGGGAAGTATTTTCACATGTATCATAGTGATCATCAACTACTACAGGATCCACACAATCTACACAATCCACATCAACGATAGCATAACCAGCCATCACCCATGACTGTCCACAGTTCTGTGGAGAACTGGGGTCAGTGGAAGGCTGAGTGTTCACCGTTACGGTAATGGATGTGGCCCAACCGGGAACATTGGTGATGGTCACACTTGGGGAGGCTACACAACAAGTTGCGTCAGGTCCGAATATGGTAGTACTTGCGGACTGGCCTCCCGCGGTCGCGGTTATGACCATATGGCGCCCGTCCGGTGTAAGTTCAGATATAGGCAAAATTACTTCGATATCCCTTGGTGCGATATCTGTAGTAATCGGGAATGTGAAAGATTCTTCATCACAATACCCGGACTGGCTGGTAAAGGTAGCTGTCAGCGCACGGCTGTCCGGAACATTTTTAAAGGCATAAACAATCAATGACTGCAAACCTGATCCGCTTCCACATTGGCCAGTTTCTGAAATATGGTACACTTCATCAACCGGTCCGGCTACCAAACCTCTGTAAGCCCAAACATTTGAACTGGTTCCAGTCAGTGTTACTTCATCCATGGAATAATTTACACCATCAACATTAACCTCAACGGTACTTCCAGGATATGTACTCTTATACACCACTTCAACTACAGCCTGGTAAACATTACCATCATCATTAATGCCTGTAATATGAGAATCAAAAACATTCGAACAATTAGCACCACTTGTATACAGGTCAATGGTTTTTCCATCGTCACAATCAAAAACATAGGTTTCCGGAGGGGTTGGCAGACTTGGCTCGTAACAAGCAAATTTTACAAAAGGCTGAATTGAGGAGTTATTGACAGGTTTAAAAAATACCATCTGGTCGGCAATACCTCCCTGGACAGATGAAACATTATTGATGGCAAGGTTACACAAAGTATTACACCCATAACCCGGATTGGTAAAATTCCAGATCGCCTGATTCATCTGTGATTTACTGTAACCATAAGAGGTCCCGTTACACATGATCCAGTTAATGCGTTCCGCAGTCAGATCTGAAATTCCATAATTAGAAGCACCAACCACTTTTTCGAAGACCACCTGACCATATTGGTATCCCTGATTCGGAGTAGGCTCAGAAAGGTTGTAATCCATACACAAAACCTCAACTCCGGCCTGAATATCACAATCATTGTCAACATAGGAAATACAACCTATGTAACTATTCCGGGTAAAAATGTAGGAGTTTTGCACCAGGTAGGACAAGTTAATAGAAATGTTTTCATAATAACAGTTGGTATAATTAACCGTACCGAAACCACATCCTGTCCTCGCCTCATATTCTTCATCACAACCATGGCGGATCATCAGGTCTTCCTCGTACAATGTTGAGGTACAATCATCAATCTCTCTTACCACAGAAAAGGAACCATAAATCCCGGAAGCCATATTGGTCAGGGTTATCACTCCGTCCTCCGGCACCAACCCGGAGTAGGTAGTTATTCCTTTATCTCCATGCTCCAGATTGACAGCATATGTTGAAGGAGTGGTGTTCAAATCCATAATCTGGACATTGATACTTCCATCTTTTATCCCACATTCTGTTTCATGGGTCATGTAAATGGTATTGATAACAGGAGCGACGCAACTGGTCACTTCGCTGCTGGTAGTCGGCTTTTGAGCAATAACTGTTTGCTCATTCTCCTGCGCATTAATTTGCATTGGAGTTGTAATAGCTACAGCCAGGACCAGTCCTATGAGACTTAAAATCCTATTGGCTTGTCGGGTAGTAGCATGGTTGCCGAGATAATTGAAAACCGGAGTGTAAACCTTTTTCATAATCTGCCTTTTTGTAAATTGTTGTGGTGTTTGTTTCATTCTGAAATACGTATAGGGCAGAAGCGTTACCACTTTGCCCGTATTGGATGTTCGTAAATTTGATTTCACTTTGTCCTCCATCAGGAAGTATTATTTATTTTCGGTAAGGGACATAAAATGACCAGTCCTGGAATGTGCAAGACATTTCAGGAATCAAAATGGACCCAAACCATTTTTTGATTATTACAGACACAGAAATAGCGTAGCCTGTAATTATGTAATTACTGCCTTATTGAAAATTTGAAAGAGGTAAAAAAAATTAAAATTAGGGGGGGGGGTAGCGCCTACTGCAAGAAAGGATTTTCCTTAATTGAGTTGGTGTTTGTTATAAAAATTTGAAAGGAGTTGCTATTAATTGGTGCAAATAAAAGGCTGATGTCAAACATATACAACTAAAAACACAATAAAAATAGTTTTTTGTGACATATTAAAACTGAAGAGAAAATTCACAAACATTAATGATTTTTCACAAAAGCAAATCCAAAACAATCATAAATAAAAAATAAAATATTTATTAATTACTAATAATCAATTAAATATATAAAAACAACATAGTTTGTACAATTAAGAATCATTCTAAATAAAATGAAAAAGAAAGAATATTTGTGACATTTTTTAAATAAAAATATATAATAATTCAGGCCTTTTTTTTGTGTCCCCATGACACTAAACAAAAAAGAGCAGTACCGCGAGACCGGTACTGCTCTTTCATATTTCCAAAAAACACAGGTTTATTCTTCCTTGTTTTTCTTTTTCTCTTTGATGATAATCTTTTTCTCCTTTACACCATCTTCTTCTTCCACTTCGATGGTAATAGTCTTTCCTTTTTTCCCCGCTTTTCTGATATAAATATGACCCTCATCTTCATCAACCCATTTCAAATCATCCCCCTCTATATGTAATGCGCCGGTATGCTTTTTCAAGGTTGCGGAAGTTTCCATAGGCTTATTATCCCTGAGATAAGAGATCTTTACGGTATCTCCTACCTTATATTTGCCAAGAGCATCTGCCAGGTCGCCAAAATCTCCGATCTCTTCATCATCCACTTTGGTAATAATATCACCACCTTTTAGTCCTGCTTCTTCGGCTGCACTGCCTTCAACAATATCGCTGATCAATGCTCCCCGATCTTCCAGTTCTTCTACTTTTTCTTCCACCTCCTCGCCTTCTCCATGTGATTCATGCAAAACTTCAACTGTTTCGGCAGCCATTACTCCCAGGAATGGTTTGTCGGAATGGATGAACACATTTTTATCATGATCATGATCTTCATGAATATCAATATGAATACCTTTCTCACCAAGTTCTTCCAGCAGTCCATCCGGCATTTCGCCTTCTTCGCCCTGCCATTTAATGGTTTCCACTTCACCATCTTCCCCTTTTATCTTGATCACCATATTCTTTTTGCCATCATTTTCATCCACGTCAACGTTCACACTAATGGATTTTTCCATTTCATGTTCCAGTTCTTTGATATTGATCACATCATCTTCGCCGTCAACAATGACTTTGATGGTCTTCTCTCCATCGCCTTCTTTTATGATAATGACCTTTTCGTTACCCTCTTTAACATGCCATTTTTTAACATCTTTGACATCGTCACCTTCCTTAATGATCTTCTCTTTGACTACATTGCCATCTTCATCTACTGTCTCTTTAATAATTACTACTTTCTTTTTTTCCTTTTTTCCTTTTTCCTGTGCTATCAGACTGCCATTAACCATAAAGAGGGCAGCAAGCGCCAGCAGGATGAATCTCAATTTTTGCATATCTTTTCTTTTTTGTTTATTAAAAATCGTCGGGTGATTTCTAGTTTAGTTTCAGTTGGCTGGCAATAGTTGGGGTTTGGGTGAGGTTTAACCGCAATGTTCGCAAAGACTTGTAACCAGAGAAATACTATTTTTTGAAAAAATAGTATTTCCGGGAAGGTTATCGTTCATTGTGTCTGATAACAACCTTACTCTTTTCGTCCAACTCAAATCCTGAAAGTCTTTCGTAAAGCTCGAGGTATTTTTGGTGGATATGATCCGGTTGTTTTTTACCGTTCACTTTGAGTTTTTTGCCGGAAAGTTCCACTTTATATTCATCAGAATCCTTATCGATCAGGCCATCAGCCATTAAAGCCTTCACTAAGGCACCACTATGGTTCCTTCCATGTGAGCCAAAAACGACTACATCGTTCCCGTCATTTATATAAATGCCGTTACCCAAGATTACACTTTCGTGTTCTCTTGCTCTCCTTTCCCGAAGAACATCTCTTTCTGCCCTTTGAGCTCTTTCAATGGCACGTTTCTTTTCCCTCAAGGCATCTCGCTTTCGCTCTTCAATAATGATCCGGTTTTCGTGCATTCGCCTGGACTGATCTTTATATTGGTGCATAAGCTCTTCCTGGATCAGCTTTTGTCTTTCGAGAAGCTCTTTCACCTGTTCTTTATTCAATTCTTCGTATTCTTCCAGATGTAATTTCAGCTTCTCCATTTGCTCTTTGTACTCATCACCAAAATCCTCCGGAAGTTCAAAATTAAAGTCATATTCAGGCAATACAAAGATACTCTTACCATCCTTATTCTTAAAATAGAATTGATTATCAAATTCAAACTCAGGAATTTCAATATTAAAATCCTGATCAAAGAAAAACTCTTCGCCATCCTGAGAACGGAAATGGAACGTATTACCTTCCGATGGTGAAACCCAAAAGAAGCTGTTATCATTATCCGGTTCAATGGACCAAAGCTCCTCAACTTCCAGTGTATATTTATCAAAATCTTCTTCGGGAATTTCTTCCCCGTCAACCTTTAGTGATTTAATCTCTCCATCTTCAATTTCCACTACCATCTTCTGATCCTCTCTTTCAACGATCAGGCGGTTTTTGCCCTGAGGCAAAGTATCTGCAGCAACGAAACCGTCTTGATGAATTTCGGATGTACTCCATTTAGCAACATTCTGGTTATGGTCAGCTTCCGAAACTAATTCCAAAAGTGGGAGGTCTTCGTCCGCCTCAATGTCCTCGGTGCCTCTGTATTCGCTCATGGAAATACCCAGAACAGCGAGTAAGAGCAATGATGTGATTACAAACTTTTCCATAATTTTAGATTTATTTTGCGGGTGATTTAAAATCCTGCTAATGCGATTGAGCAATTGCCGGCGCCTGCTGGAAAAAGCCAGTGCCAGACCAGGTTTTCTATTTCTATTCTGTTCCTGTATTTCTACCAGAGCCTTTGCATAGGCAAGCCGGTCATCACAAAGTTCAAGGGCTATGTCATCACAACAATTTTCCCTTTCATTCCTGATCACCGCAGATATCCACCAGACTGCCGGATTGAAATAAAACATGACTTCCACAAGGGATTGTAACAGGTTCCAGATAAAATCATTTCGGGAAATGTGGGCCAGCTCATGGGCCAGTACCGCTTCGACCTGTTCCATGGTAAGACCATTGACGGCTCCTACAGGAATAAGAATAACCGGTTTGACCCATCCAACTACCATGGGTACGGTTACCAAAGCAGATTCCAGTAACCGTACCTTCCTTTTTAAAGATAGTTTATTGGATAATTGCTCCATAAGGCCTTGCCAATTCTCGGGCAATTCCTTTGTGAAGCGATTTTTCAAATATTCAACATATGCCAATCCGCCCAGCATTCTCAACAAAAACACTACCATCCCCATGAACCAAATGACAACTATCAAGGGCATATGATTATTAAAATAAGTTTCAAAGATGTGCCAGAAGGAAGATTCTTCAACCAACGGAGCAATGGCAATGGCTCCACCATTGGTCAATTCCAGTATTTCAGCTTCAACTATTCCTGTATAGGTTTTGAAAAAGGTATAACACGCAAGTATCACAACAGCCAACAACCCGGCATTCGCTAACCGGTATCGCCATTGTGCACCTCGTTTTTGTAATAAAATGGTTCCTCCGGCAACAACCAGGGCAACAAGAAGGGCTTGCCAGAGAGAGTGTAAAACCGTCCAGCCCAGGGCATTGATCAATTCTTCAGATACAAGTCGGTTCATTATTATCGGGTTTTTTTCTTCAAAAAATTTGAGTTCAATTGAATACTTTGGGGCCGTCTCCTGTTTTCCGCAAAAAGATTGACAGGTATTGAGAGGTTTAACCGCCAGGTACGCTAAGGGTGCGCAATGTTCGCAAGGTTTTTTATTCTATCCATCAGCCTCATGAACTTCTCTGTTAAACAACTTATCAGTCGTCACCCGTTCACCGTACACCGTCGGTCGTCTACCGTTTTCCTTCCTCAATTTTGGCAATCAGGGCCTTGATCTCGTCCAATTCATCCTGAGAGGCATTGTGATTACCAAGTGCCTGCATCACCAATTCCATAGCAGAACCCCGGAAGGTCTTATCCAAAAACTGATCGAGCAGACGACTGCGAGTCTCTCCTTCTGCTACAGCAGCAGAATAAATGTGCGTCCGTGATTCCGTATTCCTGCTGGCAAGCCCCTTTTCATGCATGATTTGCATGAGTTTCAAAGTGGTTGTATAACCCACCTCCCGTGATTCATTGAGTTTATCGTTGATAAAACGAACCGTAGATGGGCCATTCTCCCATAATAACTGGAGTATAGCTAATTCCGATTCGGTCGGTTTTGGTAATTTGTTCATCAATTGCAGGTTGCTGATTAGATATTACGAATTATTTCGTAGGCAAACTTATACGAAATCATTCGTAATAACAAATATCAAGTACGACTTCTTTCGTATTTAAGGAATTTTTAACATTTTTCTAACAACTTCCAGCCCACTTCGCGTTAAAGTATAAACAGGCTTTTTCTCCTATTCAAAGTTTAAAGATTACCTTTGTAAATAATAAAGACACAAGCCAGTTCTTAAAAGTGGCACAAACCAATTCAATTATGAGAAAAATAAATTTGGTCCTGCTTTCATTAGCAATGGTGATCTTTTCCGGCTGCGGCAGTGACACCACAACCGGTTCCGGAGATGTGACCACTTCAGACTCAGATACCACTGCTGTCACCGTGTCAGAAAATGATACTCCAGAAACCTATACGAATAAGGACTGCCCTATCTCTGGAAATATCCTTTCCGGCAACAAACTTGTCCTACCCGAAAAAAATAACATTGCCTACATCCTTGCTGATTCCACTACGGTTGATGAAGGATTGGGTGACAGTCACCGGGTACTGGCAATTTTTGACAGTGAATCATGCGAGCAACTCAACAGAGTTACCCTTCCGGTCAATGTAAGCCCCGATTATCCCTATTATCTGGCCAAGATCAATTACAACAATTCCAGCAACCTGCTGGGTATCCGGGGTTTTGATAAAATTTTCTGCTATGACCTGGAAGGCCAAAAATTATTGCCTGCGCTTACTCCCGAATACAAACTTGAACGCTACGGAGAAGATGCTCAGTCAGGCATGATCCTTCGGGTAGAGGTCTGGGAACAGTTTCTGATTGGTTATGCAAGAGACGAAGGTGTATTTGCTTTTGATCTCCGGGAGCCATCGGCACCCAAAAACGTATTACCCTTCGCCGAATACGAAATTGATGAATCCAATTTTGGTTCCCTGTTCCTATTCCCAAGCAGTGATGGCGGCACCCAGTGTCTTATGCCCAAATACGATCTAGAAACGGAAGAATTTTCTATTAACCCTATGCTGCAGGCACCTGGTGAAATCGATACCAATGTACCTGCCGCAGCAAGGAATAACCGTTTTTTAGTTTTGAAAATGAACGATGAAAATAAAACGCCCATAGCTTTTGATCTTCAAAACTATAAACGTATGGATTTACCACAGGAGGTGGCCACAAGGCCCGTCCAGGAAATCCTTGAGTGGATGAGAGGGAACTAGTTACTGGTTACTGAAGACTGAAGACTAAAATCAAATTAACTGACACAATATAAAATACGGATGAAAAAGATTATTACACTGACACTTTTTTTGACTCTTGGATTGACTGCCTCTGCCCAGGGAGGATATTATTTTGGCGTAAAAGGAGGGCTTTTGGTCGGTTTTCAGAACTGGAATGGATTCGAACAGGACCCATTGTTAAAGTATTGCGGAGATCTTTTTATTGAGAGTCGTTCTGCGAGTAATGAATTCGCTGTTTTTGCACAACTTGGTTATCATGTCAAAGGAAGTGCCATCAGGAACAGACTCTATGTAAATCCTTTTTCAGGTGGATATACCCGTCCTCCAGCCAGGGAATTCCTGTTCCAAAATGCAGTGCTGGGCGCTGGAATGAAGCAGAAATTCGACTTTGGCGTAAGCAGCAAGTTCTTTTATATGCTGGGCATTAGGCTTGATTATACGATTGATACCAATCTGGATATTTATACTGATTTCAACACCCTGAATCCCGCATACGCCATCTACCCTTTTGACGACCCTACATTCATCAGGGATATCAATTACGGCCTGATCGCTGGCGGAGGCCTTGAATTTGAGATTTCAGACTATTTCGGATTGATGTTGGAATTCACATATAACCCGGATTTTTCCAATCAATATATGCAACCATCCATTCCTAACGTTACAGATCCATACACCGGAGAGTCGCGGACTATCAGTGAACGCAAGATCAGGAATCAGACGTTTGAAGTTACTCTCGGACTGAGATTTTTGAGAGAAGTTATTTATGTGGATTAATCGGGTCGCTGGTTCAGGAATACTATTTTTTGGAAAAATAGTATTCCTTCAACCTAAAACCATCCAAAAACCTAAAACACATTTATGAAATTACAGGCTGAAAATCTGGTCAAAATATACGGCAAACGGAAAGTAGTACGTGGTGTTTCCATCGAGGTAAACCGTGGGGAGATTGTCGGTTTATTAGGGCCTAACGGAGCGGGGAAAACGACTTCCTTTTACATGGTTGTTGGTTTTATCAAACCCAACGAGGGAGCTGTTTTTATCGACAATGAGGAGATCACTGAATTACCCATGTACAAGCGGGCGCGAAAAGGCATCGGTTACCTGCCTCAGGAACCATCGGTTTTCAGAAAGCTGAGCGTTGAAGATAATATTAAGGCGATCCTGGAAATGACGGATTTGTCGAAAAAGGAGCAAAAAGAAAAGCTGGAGTCCCTGATCGATGAATTTGGCCTGGAAAAGGTGCGAAAAAGCCATGGAGACATGCTCTCCGGAGGAGAACGCCGAAGAACGGAAATTGCGCGTGCCCTGGCCACCAACCCGAACTTCATCCTGCTTGACGAACCTTTTGCCGGTATCGACCCGATAGCGGTTGAAGACATTCAATACATCGTAGCTAAATTGAAAACCAAAAATATCGGCATCCTGATCACCGACCACAATGTCCAGGAAACATTGTCTATTACCGATCGTGCCTACCTGATGTTTGAAGGTAGTATTCTCAAATCAGGAACTGCCGAGGAACTGGCGGCAGACGAGATGGTAAGAAAAGTGTACCTGGGTAAACACTTTGAGTTGCGGAAGAAGGTGATCGATGTGAATGAGGAGAGATGATCCTGGTTACTAGTTGCTGGTTACTGGTGGAGGTGGGTTCTCAATTTTATTAATAGAATTAATAATGCTTCGAAAAAACAGATCCATAAAATCCATTTTTTTTCTGGTGGCAGCTGCTGTCATGTTGTTCCCCGCATGTGATGACAGCAAGAATCGTACGCAAATAAAATTGAGTTATCAGGAACGGAGGATCGTTGATACTATTTACAAAGACCGTGTACTGGAACTGGCAGAAGTTCTGGACAGTATTTGTGATGAGAACTTTGATGAATTAGTCAAATCAAGTATCGATTCCATTCTTACGGAACGCAGGGTGGAAGAGGAGCGTTTGCGTAAGAAAATTCCGATCCAGCGGTAGAAATTAGGGGAACAAGGAGGATAGAATTATCGCTTCAATGCTGATTTCCTTCCTGTGCTATCTTTGGCAGAATATCGAATATCGAACACCCAATATGGAATAATGAAGTTATTTTGATTAATAAAACAATCACTCCACCACAAACCCTGGCCACCGGTGCATATACTCGATAAAAGCTTCTCCCAGCCCCTCTTTTCTTAGATATTCTTTTGATACCGGATTTTCCGCCGGCATGAAATCGGGATTGTCGATAACCTTCACTGGAAAATCATGATGAAGGATTGCCGAACGACCGACTGCCACAAAGTCCACTCCAGCATTTAAGATAGCATGAACATCCTTTCCTGACCTTATTTTACCGGCCACGGTCCATTTCACTTGTTTAAAATCAAGACTGGAAAAATGCTCCAACAGCGTCTTGTCCTGATACCGTTCGTCTTCTGGCAATTTAAAAGAGTCCCATAGGGAAATATCGAGGAAGTCTATTTTGCCCTCATCGATCAATTGCTGACATACCGATCTTACTTCCATCACATCCATGCCAGCTTTTTCGGGAGAAAGTCTGATGCCAAGCAGAAATTTTTCACCGCAAGCTTCTCTGATGCCATTGACTATCTCAAAAATGATCCGTGCCCGGTTCTCGAGTGAACCACCGTATTCATCTGTTCGGTGATTGGTTGTGGAACTTAGAAATTGTGTCAGAATATACCCATGAGCACCGTGGACCTCCACGCCATCATAACCACATTTTTGAGCTCTGAGGGCGGCTTCAATAAAATCATCTCTCAATTGCTTAACCTCATCCAGAGAAAGGCCGCGAGCCCCGAATTTTTCATTATCTGAAGGACAAACCGGTGCCTGCTGAATCAATTCGGCCGGAGACCGCATCCCGGCATGATGTAACTGAATTACTGCCAGACTGCCATATGCCTGGATATTTGCCGTCAACTTTTTATGTCCTTCGATAAGATCATCGGAGAAGATACCTAACTGACCCGGGAAACCTTTCCCCACTTCCTGAACATGCGAAGCACAAGTCATGACAAGCCCAAACTGCCCCTTCGCCCTCATCGTCAGCCAGTTTAATTCATCATCGGACAATTGACCATCTTCATGACTTTGACGATTTGTCAATGGGGCCAACATAAATCTGTTTTTCATGGTGGCTCCAGAAGGAAAAGTAACTGGCATCTCAGGAGAATTCTTCATTTGTATTTTATTGATTTAAAAAAATATCCGCTTTCATTGCACCGGCGATTGTACAACAACTTCCTAATGTAAAAAGTTAAAAAACAATCTGATGAAAAAAACCTGCCTCCAGGCAACCTTTTCTCTTTTTCTAACACCATAAGGTCGTAAGGTACCTGTTTTACTATTCAAATTTATTAATCCAAAACAATCTACAAATTATGAAAAGGTTATTTTTCTTCCTGATCACCTCAGTTGCCTTAAGTATGGCATTTGTATCATGCCAAAAAGACCTTGAAGAACTTACTGATGACGAGCTGATTCAGGAAATCGCTCTCGCTGAAAATGCCCAAAGTATTGACCCCGCAGATCTTCCACTGACCATTAAGGAATATGTTGATGATTATTTCTTCGACACTTATGTGGAAGAAGCCTATGAAGTTTCTGAAAGAGGATTTGAATGCATCTTTGGAAATGGTGATGTTGCCTATTTCAATCGAAACGGCCGTCCACTGATGTTCCGCGGTCCATTTGGTC
>QQUB01000561.1 GCA_008501835.1 Bacteroidota bacterium | reverse complement strand
AAGTGTCATTGTGAAAAAAAGTGCGTTGCTGGAATACCTCAACGGGAACCAGATGAGTACCATCGGGCTCAAGCCTGTAAACCTGGAGAATCTGCCGGAATTTGCCGGAGAAGTCGGACTGATTAAAGGATTACAGACCCTTCCGGGAATAAAGGCTCATAGCGATGGATCCGCATTCTTTTTCGTAAGGGGAGGGGAGCGGGATCAAAATCTCATTATTCTGGACGACGCCCCCATTTATAATCCTTCCCACCTGTTTGGATTTTATTCGGTAATCATTCCTGACTTCACCAGGGATATGAAGATCTTCAAAAGCGATGTTCCGGTGAATATGGGGGACCGCCTGTCATCTATTGTAGATATTCGTACCAAAGACGGGAACCTGAACAAGATGGAATTCAACGGATTATTTAATCCGTTTCTGAGTCGCTATTCCATTGAAGGCCCAATCGTGAAAGGCAAGAGTTCCTTTTTTGCATCTTATCGCCATTCGAGATTCAGATGGTTATACAAGAGTGTGGCTCCAAATCTGGGACTACGTTTCTCTGATTTCAATTTTAAATGGAACCGTCGACTCAATGATAAAAACCGACTGTTTTTCACCCTCTTTTTTGGTAACGACCTTGTATCCAATAATGCAGGTTTATTCAATCTCGGAGGAATTGGATGGTCTAACTTTACCTCGACCCTGCGTTGGAATAAAGTGTACAATGACAAATGGTTTTCCAATACGGTTTTATACACCGGAGCATATAATTACCGATTATTTGCCGGAAATAACCAATGGAGATCTGTTGTAGGGAACTTGAGTTTGAAAAGTGATTACACCTATTATCAAAGTCCAAAAGCGAATTATAACTTCGGAGTGGAACTGCACAGTTATTATTTTGACCCCGGGTCCATAGATTTTGATACACTCACCCAGTTTTTCCCTGCCATCCAGCAAACCAGTTCCAGGAAATCTGTCTTGTATGCCGGAGCCAATTACAAACTATCTGACCTCTGGATGTTCAAAGCCGGAATCAGGATGCCGGTCTGGAGAAATTATGGGCCTGTTGAATATTTTTCTTTTGATGAAAACTATAACGTAAATGATACCATTCAGATAACCGGATCCAAACCTTATAATACTTACCGGAATTTTGATCCGAGGCTTAGCTTGAAATTCAGCATTGACAGTACCTCCTCCCTGAAACTGAGTTATGGGATCTACCATCAGTACATGCAGTTGATTTCAAACACCACGAATCCATTTACTTCCCTCGAAGTATGGCTGCCGGCAAGTACCAACATTAAGCCTCAAAAAGCACATCAGGTGGCTTTGGGTTATCGAAAGTATTTTGAAAAAACCAAACTTGAATTTACAGCCGAAACCTATTACAAATACATGACCAACCAAATCGATTATATTCCTCATGCCCATACTTTATTAAATCCTTTAATTGAGGGAGAATTGCGGTTTGGAACCAATAAAGCTTATGGAATTGAATTGTTGTTAAAAAGAGATATTGGTCGCCTGAATGGCTGGGTAGGTTATACCTGGTCAAGGACCCTCAGACAAACTCCAGGAGTGAATGGTGGACGGCAGTATCCTGCATTTCAGGATCGGCCACATGATTTTTCCATATTTATGAATTACCGGTTGAAACCAAGGGTATATTTTTCTGCTAACTGGATTTACTCAACCGGTTCCGCAATATCCACTCCAACCGGATTTTATACCTTCAATGATCAGACGGTTCCGATTTATGATGAAAAAAATAATGACCGGCTTCCGGATTATCATAGACTGGATATCGCATTCAAATTTATCTTTAACAAACCTGAAAACCGTTTTAAGCACAGCCTTACCTTTTCACTCTACAACACCTTTGCACATAAAAACCCGATTGCGATCAATTTCAATAAAATTCTGGATGATAATGAAAGCCCTATTGTCCGTGCAAATGTATGGGGGGAGGATACTTATATTACTACCCAGTCGGAATTGGTGAGGATCATGCCATCGCTGACTTATAAGTTTGGGTTTTGACAGCCCAAATTCTCAAGCATTACTTCTCAAAATGGTAACCTTTTGAAATTTGATTTTTTGATGTTATTTTTAACACCTGTTGGGCACTTAGTTTTTAATTGACATAAATTGAACATTTTATGAAAAAACTATCCTTATGGGCAAAGAACAATCCAGTTAAATCAAGGATTGTTATTGGTCTGGCACATGTATTTGGTGGGATTAATGCCATTTTTTTAGGCCTTGTTTTGTATATAACTGAATTTGGCTATTCTCCCTGGTTGATGTTTTCAATAGCAAACCTCTTTTTTCTAGCCTTCTTTTTTTACCCTCAACGAAGATTCTCCAAAGGATGGTTTAAGTACTCTTATTTTCGACAGAAATTACATGATTTCACCCTGGTTGTATCAGGTATATTAGCATTTGCACTCATGTGCAATAATTTTTTGTCCTTAAGTTCACCAACAGTCCCCATTGAGAATGGTGAAGCTAAATTGATTGTCCATAAGGATAACTCACTTCCGGAAGCTAAAACTAAAAAGGGTTTTAAATCAGAACTGAAAGCCGAATCCAGGCAGCTGCGGAAAAATATTAAAAAGGAACTGAAGGAGCTAAAAAGAGCCTGGAAGGCCCAAAAGCAAAATGGGAATGCTGGGTTTGTGAAAGCGTTGTTGATCATGTTGACAATCGGCGTAGCTGTTACGTTGGGAATGCTGGTGGCGGCTCTGGCTTGTAATTTATCCTGTTCCGGATATGAAGCTCTGGCCCTTATCGTTCTTATATTGGGATGGGGTGGAATTGTCTGGCTTGGCATCATTGCCATTAAAAATATCTTGCAAAAAGTGGGCAAAAATTAACGGCTGACGGTTTACGATCTGCGGTTTTGAATGAATATCGGGCCATGCAAAAAAGGATACTGCCAAATGATTATGACTTGCCTCCGTAACTATTTGAACCCCTGGAACATTGAACTCCTTGAACCAGTTTGGTAGTAAAAAGTGGAAGCGTCGAACCAGGAGGATAATGTTTTTAGTATTAAGCGAATCAAATTAAACATAATATGACTAAAGAAGACTGGAAAAAAAGACTGGCCCTATACGATGAACTGATCAGCAATACTCCCGAAATCGAACGGAAGGGGAAAACAATGCCTTATACTTCAGAAAATACCTATATGTTTTCCCTTTTAAATAAGGACGGGGAGATCGGTATTCGTCTCTCAAAAGAACTGCGCCAGGAATATGCGGATGAACTCGGAGAAGAGATTTATAAATCCTATGGTGCTGTTATGAAAGATTATGTATTGGTTCCTGAAGCTGTACTTGAAAACCCGGAAAAATTTTCATTTTATTTGCGAAAAAGCCGTGATTATGTTAGTTCCCTGGAACCACAACCACGAAAAAAGTAGGGATAAATGAGAAACTATCTCATAAATTTTGTTGGGCCATTATTGATGGCTCTGATGGTAATGGTTGGTTTCACTACCTGTGAAACTAAAGTTGACTGGGAACTGGAACCGGGCGAAAATGAAAAACTGGTCATTGAGGCTATCATTACAGACGAACTCAAGGTTCATGAAGTCAAACTGTCTTTGAGCTATGATGATTTTAATGACAAACCCACCCCGGTTTCAGAGGCCATTGTAAAAATACATGATGGTACAAATTCAGTGGAATTTTTTGAAGCTCCCGATAGACCCGGTACCTTTTTAAGTGAGATTCCATTCGCTCCGGCGGTGCTTACCGGGTATGGGCTTGAAGTAATCTATAATGAAGTCCAGCATATTGCCATCACCTATATGGTGCCCGTTTATCCGATGGATTCCCTGACCTTTGAGCAAATCGGAGATACGGACAGCTTACGGATAAAAAATGTGGCCAATATTTATGGGGTAGGCCAGGAAGCCATGTATGAGATCGATATCGACTGGAACCATATCATTCCTTCAGACTCCAGCCAGGCAAGGGTTTATTATTACACTTTTACTTCTGTTAATGCCGCACAGATCTTCAGTCCACCCAAAGATGACGTCATTTTTCCAAGGGGAAGTATCGTGATTGAAAAAAAATATTCCTTAAATGAAGAATTCGCAGAATTCCTAAGAGCACTGCTTATGGAAACTCAATGGCAGGGCGGGGTTTATGAGGAGGAATCCGGCAGCCTGCCTTCCAATTTTAGCAACGGTGCTTTGGGGTATTTTGGACTTTGTTCTGTGATAAGGGATACTTTGATTGCGGAATAATACAAGGTTTTGTCTTTGCCTTGAAAGCGGGATGAAAGGCGGCACCTTGTTTCTGGATTCATATTACTGGACATTAAGGTTGAAATGAAAGAAAAGATGTACCTCGCTGGTGGGGTCGGGTCAATGGAGAAAAGGAGACTTTTCCCATAATGATCCGGGGGTGGATTCCATGTTGGAAGAGATTCCACCCCCGATTTTAAGTCAAAAAGTTTATACTTTCCGACTTAAAACCGACCCCGCCAGCGAGGTAAATCAAGGGTTCATGTCCTGTAGAGAGTTCCTGGTTAAAACTTTTTTCAAATTTTTTTCAAAAAAATATAGGGTGTTTTTTCAATGTGGTGTATTAAAGGTGAATTGAATGAAATTATTCATCTTGTACTTTAAACCATAAATTGAAAATTATGAAAAATCTAAGTTTTGTTTTAGCGCTCGTCCTTAGTATTACCCTGATGCAATCATGCCAAAAAGAACCTTTAGTGGAGGAAAAAGCACCTGAACTCCCATTGCAGGAATCCTTTATTATGTCCTTCCAGGGATTTGAAGACACTGACACTACCAAATCTTTCGGTAACTGGTTCTATGCTGCTACCAATGTAGTTGTTTGGAATACTATGCTTACCATTAATCTTTCCGTACCTGTTGCTTCTTTTTACGAATCATTCAACCACGATCCAATTTACGAAGGTGACCAGACCTGGTTGTGGGCATACAGCTTCTACGCGGATGGAGCTATTCACACTGCTAAACTATATGGTCAGGTGTTGAATGAAAATGAAGTTGGCTGGTCTATGTATATCACCAAAGACAATCACTTTGATGATGTGTTATGGTACGAAGGAATTACAGCTATTGATCGCACCTATGCCAACTGGACCCTGAGAATCAATGGTTACAATCCAACCGACTTCCTCGGTATTGAATACACAGCTGATAATGGAAATGGTGCCAAGGCCATCCGTTATACCAATATAATCCCTGACAACCCAGGAAACGGTGGATTCATTGAATACCGTGAAGCACTTGATGCTACTACTGTTGAATTCAACCGTGGATACGATGTATATAAAGCTGAAGTCGACAATTTATTGGAGATCCAGTGGAACAATGTAAACCATGAAGGTCGCGTAAAAGATCCTGTTAAATTCCAGGATGACGAATGGCACTGCTGGAACTCACACTTACTCGATACAATTTGCGAATAAAGCTTGTTGGATCCCGCTATATTCAGATAAAGGAAAAACCAAAAGTTGCTAATTTACTTTTGATTGACATTCACCCAATAATTTTCCTTCCTCAAAAACCAAATTGCAGACGCATAAATCATCAACTTTTATAAAAACTCATGCTTTTATTCAGGCCCGTAAGACATCGTCTTCGGGCCTTTTTACTTTTTTACGCTTCATTCTGCACCCTAAATTTTGCACTTTTCATTCCCTTCCTCCTCTTTCCTGACATTATAAAAATACTTATCTTTGTTTCCGGAGTTTACCGAGAGGCTATTTCGGTCACATCCACAGAACAAATTATTTCATCCCTGTGATCCTGCCTGTGCAGACACAACATCCTGTACGAACATATGAACGGTAAGTATACACTGCTTCCTGTAAGCCACCTCAGCACTCTACTTTTCATTTTTTATCCATTGAGTTTTTCAAGCCCCTGACAGCTGTTTTAAACAGGTGATACCCTTTGCGATACCCAATTATTAGCATTAACCGATTAATTACATCCCATGAATAGACAAACACCATCCAAAAAGGGGGAACTCAAACGCATCCTGAATACACTTTTAACAGGGGGGCTTTTGTTTGCTGTCTTCTCTTTTACCAATTATGAATCACCGCCTTCTCCTAAATCAATAGGCCCAACTGTTAACCCTCCACAGTTTTTTGTGCCAGGAGAATTCTTACCACCCTTTGATTTTCTCAATGATATTCCTGAAACAGGTTTGGATATCGACAGTAATGGGGTGGTTGATATTATCACACCTTGTTCCTGTCGCCCGGGTGTACCAGTGCCTAATGGAACCAATTTTGATAATGGTTATTTTGACGACCAGCTGATTGTTGCTACCGGAGTTTCCGGACAGGTTTGGAGAATTGCTATCAGTGTAAATGTTTTGGATCCCAACACTCTAGATCCTTTTCCTGCTAATACTATTATTCCTGAAGTGGGTAATACGGGAATTTATGTTTTACCGATTGCCCATTCAGAAAGTGATGAGTACCAGGTTTTTGTCAAAGAGGATGCTAATCCTGACCAGTTGGTCGGGCCGGTGATCAGCCAATGTTTTTATCCTGATCCAGAGATTTTGAATCTTGGGGATTTTTATTGTGATGATGAGGAAGACATTATTCTGCTGGCTTTGACAACAACCCCTTTTGATGGCAATACCAATTATATTTTTGGAGGAGATAATTTCTGGACGATCACTCGCCAGGAAAACGGACAGACTTATTACACATCTATTTTTTCTCCATCCAATTTAGGGGAAGGTACCTACACTGTACGGTATACCGTTAACCTGGGACCGATTGGTTTTTATGAAGATAATAAAACAGGCTGCAGCAGGACCGTTGAAAAACAGGTTAGGGTCAGGGAAGCTTATAATATGGTTTGTTTTAACCAGATAAATGTGGCCTTGAATCCAAATAGTTGTGAGGTTGAGGTAACGCCCAGTTTTTTACTTGCCCTCACTCCGGAAGTGGATTCTGCCTTTACCATCAATGTGGTGCCTCAGTCGGGCGAAGACCTCGGAAGTATTATCCCTGCGGAATATGTGGGGCAAACTCTGACGGCGAATATAACGGATAATTGTAGCGGAATCTGGTGCTCAACCTTGATCTCACTGATCGATGTTGTGCCTCCAACGCTTAACATACCGCCAGATACCACCATTTCCTGTACAAGTACCTGGGAGCCTGAGCTTATGGGCTTTGCCCAGGGTTTTGATTGTACCGATGTTACAGTAGATTACTCAGATGAGTTTATTGAAGATGATTGTGGTGACCCCATCGCCTATGTGCAACGCACCTGGACGGCGACTGATCTTTCAGGGAATGAAACCACCGCTACACAAACCATCTCCATTGCAAGGGGAACTCAACAACAAATGTTATTTCCGGAGGATGTAGTCATCGAGTGTAGTGATTATCTTGCTGATCCAATGCTGGTAGACCCTGAAAACTCAGGACGTCCATCTCTTGTCGACGTCCCTTTGTGTGGCCTGATCTTTACTTATACTGATGAGACGATTGAATTATGCGGCAATGGCGATAACAGCTTTTTGATCCTTAGGAATTGGTTGGTCCTTGATGCCTGTGGTAACTTTTTATTTGATACGGATGGAGCCGGAAATGACAATTTACAGATCATCAGGGTTGAGGACAATACGGCACCGGATATTGAGTCTCCATTGATCTCCTTAAGTGCCAATGTGCCACCTCAGGAAAATGGATTAGACTACTGTACTTCATTGGGATATATTCCTCCACCAATGGTTTTTGATGAGTGTAATGATTATACCGTAAGAATATATACGCCCCTCGGAGAGGCTAATTATGTCAATGGAGTCAATGGCAATGATGGGGGTACCGTTCCTGGGCCTGGACTTCCACTGGGCAGTTTTACGGTGACCTTTGAGGTTACTGATGCCTGTGGAAATACCAATTACTCTGATGTACCAATGATAGTGGAAGATATTCTTCCTCCAATCATGATCTGCGATGACAATATTACGGTGAATCTTCAGCCTTCCGGTTTTGGCCAGGTGAATGTTGGTCAGGTGGATGAAGGAATACGGGATGATTGCTGCCTTGATGAAATACTCATAAAGCTGGAAGGCCAACCTGATAGCATGTTCAGCAATACGATTGAATTCTTTTGTACCAATGATACCGTTCAGGTGTTGATGCGTGCCTGGGATTGTTCGGATAATTTTAACAGTTGTAGTGTGACGGTTTATGTGCGTGATAACATACCTCCCCAGGTAGATCAAAGTGTTTCGGATATTCATTTGACTTGTCAGGATGATTATGCGGATTATTTGAATGAAAATTTTGGGGCTCCTACTTTTTCGGATAATTGTGATTTTACGGTGGCCTATGAAGTTTTTGAAGATGTTGATGAGTGCGGTATAGGAACCCTGACCCGGACCTGGACAGCAACGGATGTTCCTGAAAATACTCCTGCAGTGGTGACTCAAACCATTTTTATGGATCCCGTTCACTTATATCAAATCAATATTCCCGCTGACGAGACCCCGGATTGCCTGGCTACGGAATTTGCTGAAGTTTCGTTCCAGCAGAATGGATGTGATATGATTACGGTGAATATGGTTCAGGATACCCTGCCGGATGATGGTTCGGGAGCTTGCCTGATTATTCGAAGGAGTTTCAGTATAATAAACTGGTGTGAATATGACGAAGTATCTGATCCATTGGAGTTGCCAAGATTGACCGGTAATGAGTCCAATCCGCTTCCGGCCCAGGATTATGTCTTACGTTCTGTAAATGATTCTTTGTTCAGAGAAACATTTGTGGACTCTGTATACATAGGGCCTTCGCTGGGCAATTATACCTATGATCAACTGATCTACATTTTTGATGAAGACGTGCCTGGGTTTACCAGTATTACCACGGAAAACACTTTCTGCATGCTTGAAACTCCCATTGAGAGTGAGGAGTGTATGGCTTATGTTGAATATGTGTTTTCATTATCAGATAATTGTTCTCCAATTCCTGATTTTGATTATCAGCACAGCAGTAATGGAGGAGCATATGAACAGGATAATTTTGGTATGCTTGCCGAAATCGGAAACAATACTTACCAGATAAGGGGTAATTACCCTCAGGGGCAGAATTCGTTCCAGTTTTCCTTTTCAGATGATTGTGGAAATGCAGCTTCAGCCCAGTTTGATTTTGAGGTAGTGGATTGTACAGCGCCACAATTGGCTTGCATGGAAAGTTTAACTATACAGGTGGAGGGAGATTCAACAACGGTTTTAACACTGGATAATGTTCTGGAAGGTGTTGCCGAGAATTGTGGAGATGCCCAATTATCCTTTACTCCGGATATGTTGATTGATTCCTTGTTTTTTGATTGTGAAACGCTGGGAGATACCTTGATTACGGTTTGGGCGCTTGATGATGCCGGAAACCAAAGCAGTTGCATTGTGCCGATAGAGGTGGATAATAATTCTTTGAGTTGTTTCGACTTTTACAATATCGATGGGTTTGTAAAAACGGAAGAAGGGGACCCTATTCGTGGAGTAACGGTGACCTTATCGGGGGCTATGACAGCTCAGGAGGTTACTGATTCAACAGGATATTATCGTTTTGAGGATGTTTTGGGTGGATTCAATTACACCATTGAACCTATGAAGGATGGGGATGATGTGAATGGCGTAACCACATTCGACCTAATTCTTATTCAAAAACACATACTGGATGTACAACCTTTTCAGTCTCCATATAAGATTATTGCTTCAGATGTTAATAAATCCAATATCGTCTCCACTTTCGATTTGTTGAAACTCAGGAAGTTGATTCTCGGTGTGGATCCCGAATTACTGACCAATACCTCGTGGAGGTTTGTAGTTTGGGATTATGAGTTCCTGGATAGCGAATTTCCATTGCAGGAAAGTTTTCCGGAGACCAAATTCATAGATCAGCTTACCGGAGATATGCTCATAGATTTTAAAGGAGTGAAAATTGGTGATGTTAATGCTTCGGCTGATCTTCAGGGAGAATAATTATTCAAGTTGCAGGTTACGTGGTGCGCGTTGCGAGTTGAATCATCGTAGATGATTTTTCACTGATTTGGTATGTAATCCGGAAGGAAAAGGGGTGGGTGCTAAATTTCTTTATCCGCTAACTTGAAACCTGTAACCCGTAACCTGAAATAATTAATTAAAATTTTTTATATTTGATCTTTAATCGGTTTTTGGGATAGTCTCTCCCCGAATTCGTTTGGGGGGAGTTTTTTTTGCCCTCTGTTAAAGTAAATCCTTCATTCTTTCAGAACATCCTCAAGGCTCTGCCAATCATTGCTGCCTTTTTTCTCCAATCCATTCCAACCTTTCACGGCATTTATTATCTTCGCACCGATTTCCAAGAAAAGCCTATGTTGTATTATATTATACGACCTATCGTCAGGTTCGCCCTAAAACTTTTTTACAGGAAGATACACCTGTCGAACCTGGATAATATTCCGAAGGGTAAACCGGTTATCCTTGCGGCTAATCATCCTACGGCCTTTATGGAACCTTGTATTCTTGCCTGTTTCCAGAAAAGAGGACTGTTCTATATTGTGCGTGGGGATATTTTTGCCAATAAATTCTATGCGAGAATTCTTGGCTCTCTTCACATGCTTCCGATTTACCGAAAAAAGGACAGGGGGTACAAATTTATCAAGCAGAATTATTCTACTTTCAGCACTTGTTATCAGACCCTTGCGAATAAAAGAACAGTAATGATCCTTGCTGAAGGGACCACTGAACATGAAAAACGTTTGAGGCCACTGGTCAAAGGAACGGCCCGAATTGCTTTTGGAACTTTGGATGAATTTCCTGATATCGAGGACGTTTATATCGTTCCTGTGGGAGTGAATTATACTTATGCTGATCAATTTCGGTCAGAGGTGTATATCGATTTTGGAGAACCCATTTCCACCAGAAGTTTTGAGCAACTATACCGTGAAAATGCCAACCAGGGCATAAATGATCTGACTAAATTGCTTCAGGAAAAAATGTTTCCAGGTGTCATTCATATCGAAAATGAAGAGGATGAGGATGTTTTGGAAAAATTGTTCCGGCTGGATCGATCCAAACAGACCTTTCGTCCCTTTCCGGTAGTATCTATGGATTCGACACCACTTAAGCGGGAAAAACGCCTGGCCGATTTTGTGAATCAATTGAGTGCAGGGACAAAAGAAAAACTCAAGGAAGCGGTAAATGATCATTTTGAACTGTTGAGGGAGTCCGGTTTAGCGAATTGCCGGAAATTTGAAAAGAAAGGAAACTCATTTGTTTTATTTCTGCTCCTGGCAGTCTTATTCCCGGTATTTTTTGTCGGTTACATTTTTGGCTACGTTCCTATGTGGCATGCCCGGTTTGTTACTAATAGAAGGGTCAGGGATATTACCTTCCGGTCCTCAATTTTAATGGCGGTAGGAGTAGTTGGTTGGCTCATTTGGCTGGTTTTACTGATCATTATTACGCTGACATTTAAGGCATGGTATCTGTTGGTATTACCTGTGTTTTCTATTGTAGCCATGTATTACCTGGATGTATTCGATTCCTGGAATTGTAACAGAAGGCTTAAAGGTTTATCAGCAGAACAAAGAGAAAGCATTTCCAAAAGCGAAAAAGAATTAGATAAACTGCTGCATTGAACCATTTGATATTGGGTTTTAAAGAAATTATTTTTTTAGAGAACCCTGGATCATTGAGTTATAATCCAGATCCAGATGGGAAAGTGGATGAAATGGAATAATGGATGGGTGAAAAGGATACTTTATTCCAATAATCCAATTCTTCCAGTTATCCATCTTTTTTGGCAAAACCATTCGGAAGGAAGAAATGTTCATTTTTTGTGGATTTTATATCCAATTATTTTCTAAGTGACTTTCCTGTACCAGTTTGGTCATAAAAAGGAACACACAATAATAAATGATCGAAACGCTATCAAAAAAGGAGGCTCAGTTGAAAATGAATGAATACGGGAAGTTAGGTATTCCGTTTTTATTTGTGATTGACTTTGATTTTAACAGACCAATCGTTATCCCTTTGGATCAGATTGATGACTCCTTTTTGAGATGGTCCTTCCATGAAAAAACAGGGTTACAAAATCCCCCCGTGATTAAACCCGGAAATATTCGGATAGATCCTGTAGGATTTGATACTTATGGAAAAGCCTTTGATTTAGTTCAACAAAATATCCAGTCTGGAAATACCTACCTTACGAATTTAACCTTTCCTACATATTTAAATATTCCCTGGAGTCTTGAGGATGTTTTCCAAATGACCTCTGCCAAATACAAATTGTGGCTCAAGGGACAATTCGTTGTCTTCTCTCCGGAACCTTTTGTGAAAATTGCTAATGGAAAAATAGCTTCTTTTCCCATGAAAGGAACCATTGACGCTTCTATTCCCGGGGCAAAAGAGATTCTGGAGGCTGATCTTAAGGAAAAAGCGGAACATGCGACCATTGTTGACCTTTTGCGAAATGACCTGAATTTGGTGGCCGAGAGGGTAGGAGTGGAGCGGTACCGGTATTTTGAAAAGGTAGCAACAGGTAATGGTGCATTATATCAAACCAGCTCACATATAGAGGGAACACTTCCTAATGATTACGCTAGCAAACTTGGCGATATATTTATTAAGTTATTACCTGCCGGATCCGTTACGGGGGCACCTAAAGCCAAAACCGTTGAAATCATTAATGAAGCGGAACCATTTGAAAGAGGGTATTATACCGGGGTTTTCGGCATTTTTGATGGCAAAAAACTTGAAAGTGCAGTTTCAATTCGTTTTATTGAGCAGCAGAATGATCAGTTGGTATATAAAAGCGGCGGAGGAATTACCACCTTCAGCAATGTAGAATCAGAATATAGAGAACTGATCGATAAGGTTTATTTACCCATTCCTAAGATTCTTAGTTATGAACAGGAATTTGTTACTGCTGGAAACCATTAGGTTGGAGGATGGCGTGTTCCATAATTTGTCCTACCACCAAAGAAGGGTACAGGCTTCAAGCCTTGAGTTATGGGGTTGTCCTGTAATGTGGAATTTGGGGGAAAGTATCTGGATTCCTGAAAATAAAAGAAAAGATCTTTACAAGGTCAGAGTGGTTTACGGGCCGGACACTTTTAAACCTCAAATCTTACCCTACACCATTCGAGATATTTCTTCTTTAAAACTGGTATTTGGAGATCATATTGATTATGGACTGAAATATGAAGATCGTTCCGAAATCAATACCTTGTTTGATAAAAGAGGAGATTGTGATGAAATATTGATTATCAGGGATGGGTTGATTACCGATACCTCTTATGCCAATGTGGTGCTTTTTGACGGAGAAAAGTGGTACACTCCGAAATACCCATTACTGCCAGGCACCCGACGAGAAAAATTACTGCACCAGGGAAAGATCCTGGAGGCGGATATCCGACCACAGGATCTGGATGACTTCCTTGAGCTGAGAATAATTAATGCTATGATTGATATGGATCATAGTCCATCCATACCTGTTTCGACCATTCAATAGGAAAAAACGTCCGTTTTTTGTGTGTTATGGCACATCCAGGGGGTAAAACCTACCCTTTAATAAATGATGTAATATTTAGAGGAAAGATTGTTTGTCAGGCAAGAAGTGAAGAGTACCTTTGTAAGGTTCATTATGGGCAAAAAAAAAAGCCGTACCTCCTCCGCACGGCTTTTTATATAATCCCATGAACATATCCAAACTAAATCATAATCTTATGAAAAATATTTCCTAATCTGGTGATTAGTGAAATATTTAAATTAAATTCGCATTTAACCTTTTTAACAAATTGTAACTTAATTTTTTGACGACCATAATCCCATGGCGCGACCTAATTTAAGAGGCGGAATTTATTCCGCCTTTCTTTTTTATGCGAATTTATATCTTGATGTTGAGATTAAAGAGTGAGTAATTCGTTCCGAGTTGCCCCGGAACGACTTACCACCAAACAAGTTATAATCCCATGAACATATTTCAAATTTAGGAACTGATGCTTTTATCAGTTTATCAATTTTCTCTCTCCTCTTTCACTTATCCGCTTTTGATGATACAAATATGTAGCGATATTCACAGGCTGACAAAGACAAAATAAAGGCATTGTGAAATAGTTTTTCCGATCTTTTGAATTTGTTATTTTCATTAAAACATTGATAATCAATATTTTGAATATTTTTCACTGTGAATAATTGTGAAAAATAATTATTTTTTTTCATTGATTTTTTGTGAAAAAAAGTTGAAAAAAAAATAAAAAAAGGCCTTGCATCTTTAAAAAAGCTATTTTTACGACGGGAAAAACAATTGGTTTTAATGACCATTTAGTGGAAAATTCAAATAAAATGAGTGGAGAAATACCTCATGAACGGCATGAATTGAAAGAAAAGATCCATGAAATCATCTTTGAGGCGGACACACCGGTAGGAAAAGTATTTGATGTTGCCTTACTGATTATCATTTCGGCAAGTGTGGTTGTAGTGATGCTGGAAAGCGTAATGCCTTTACAGGAAAGGTTTGGGCAGGTATTTGACATCCTTGAGTGGATATTTACCATTGTTTTTACGATAGAGTACATTTTGAGGTTGTATTCCGTTTACAGACCCTTTAAATATGCTATTAGTTTTTTTGGGATAGTAGACCTGTTATCCATTTTACCTACCTACATCAGCTTGATCTTGGTAGGGTCTGAGTACTTCCTGATCATACGGGTTTTACGATTGCTTAGAGTTTTCAGGATATTTAAACTGGGGCATTTTATTAAAGAAGGTGCATTGTTGGTAAAGGCCCTTAGGGCAAGCCGGGCCAGGATTACGGTATTTTTGACTTTTGTGATGTTGTTAACGGTTCTGATCGGATCCATAATGTATCTTATCGAGGGTGGGGTAGATAGTGGATTCACAAGTATTCCGAGAGCTGTTTATTGGGCAATTGTAACACTGACCACAGTAGGATATGGAGATATTACTCCGGTAACTCCAATTGGTCAGTTTTTTTCAGCAGCGGTAATGATTCTTGGTTATGCCATTATCGCGGTACCAACAGGTATTGTTACTGCGGAGATTATTAAGGAAGGAAGGAATATGACCAATACTCAGGCATGTCGCTACTGTGGTGCGGAAGGACATGATGATGATGCACGTTATTGTAAAAGCTGCGGGGCCAAGTTGAATGAGAGGTAGGTGTTAGTACCAGTTAGCA
>QQUB01000772.1 GCA_008501835.1 Bacteroidota bacterium | reverse complement strand
TGGTCTAGTTGCAATGTGATATCCATCAAAAAACAGGTTTTTGGCAAATAAACAGCTCTCAGCTCTTCAATTACAAACCCCTAAATTAGAGAATATCCGGTAATAAGTAAAATTTTTAACGTTTACCGGTCGCCGGGGTTACATTGGTAAATTAACAAATATGTCCGGCTGTAATCTAAAACCTGCTCTCTGATAATTGAACGCAGAGCAAATAAAATTTGCTGCTTGGGATAGGGGGAAAGGTGGATTTTTTTCATCATCATGGTGTATGACGGTGGACGGTGGACGGTTTACGGTGGACGATGGACGGTGGACGGCTTACGGTGGACGATGGACGGTGGACGGCTTACGGTGGAAGGTTATCAAGGTTTTGCCTTTGTCTGGCTTTAGGGTGGAAAGGCGACACCTTGTCGAAGAGAGCCCCCAGTACCAGAAAGCAGTTAGCAGGAGTAATTCAAGGTTTTGCCTTTGCCCGGCTTTAGGGTGGAAAGGCGACACCTTGTCGAAGAAAAAATTTGGAGCGAAAGATGCTCTTTAATTCCCATAGAAAATAATAAATATTAAAAGCATGAAAAAAATACTAACCTTAGTCTTTGCCCTTTTTATTGGAATGAACCTGATCAATGCCCAGGAAGAAACCCTGATTGATGACCTGAGATTTACCGGAGGTTTTGGTGCGCCTATTTTGGAATTCAGTGAAATAAACGGTCAGCTTACTGCTGATATCGGCGGTGGTGGTGCCCTGGTGTTGAACAACTTCTTTTTGGGAGGTTACGGCATGGGCACCAGTTTCCCGGAATATGATTTAGATGATGAATCCTACGATATTAGATTCAAACATGGTGGTTTGTGGATGGGTTATGTTCAAAAACCATACAAACTGGTCCATTTTTACAGCAGCCTGAAAATTGGCTGGGGTAAAACTAAACTCCTTCTTGAAAAGGATGCTCAATACACCGATAACATTATGAGCATCATCCCCGAAATTGGAATCGAACTCAATGTGACCAAATTCATGCACATTGGTTTCACCGGTGGTTACCGCCTTGTCAGCGGTGTCAGCAAGTTGCCAGGATTGGAAAATGAAGATTTCTCCTCTCCGGTTGGTGTGATCACCTTCCGTTTCGGAGGTTTCAGCGGCATGGATGACTGGTAGGAACTAACGGCTGACGACAAACGGCGTACGGCGTACGGTTTTGGGAAATTCAACCTTGTAAAGGAACCCCTTGAACTCCTTGAACTCCTTGAACCGTCTCAAACGCGTATCTCGAAACCCGTAACCCGATTTAGAAATCACCTGACAAAAATTTAAGACAGTCTCTCTGAAAACCATTAAATCCGGCCGGGGGCATTTGCAGCGTTTGCTTCCGGCCTTTTTCTTTTGACAACCTCCGAGGTTTCCTTTCAGGGAATGCAGAAGTTTTCCAAATAATTATTTCTAGGTTATGGGTAGAACCTCGGAGGTTTCCACTCATTATTTATTTTCCCCACTTCTTTTTCACTTCCTCGGTTGAAAAAATGCACTTTTTTCTCATGAAACAAAAAAAATTTGCCGGGGAACTTTTCTGGAATGTTTTTTTGTTATAAATTTGCATCGCTTTTCGAAGGAGGGACGCTTCCTTTTAAGCGGATAGACCCATAGTGTAATGGTAGCACTCCAGGTTTTGGTCCTGTCAGTCAAGGTTCGAGTCCTTGTGGGTCTGCAAAAAGCTCTTCTGCAAAGAAGGGCTTTTTTTGTGTCCGGACCAGCCGATTTTAATCAATTGGGTAAAACACTTCAAGTACCGGACGTCTGAAGACGTCAAATATACTGGTCTCAAGTCTGAAGACTTAAGACAACAATCGTTACCTGTTATTTTAAATCCGCCGTTAATTCAAGCTTGCAGCTTGAATTGCATACGCTTGCAAAAGAGAACTTTGTTTCTGGAAAGGGATTCACTTACTTGGAGGCAATTGATGTGATCGTAGGGAGTTGAAGCCTGGAAGCTTCAACTAACGATCAATTTGATTTCATGGTCTAGGCGTGAAACCTACTTCCGACTCAAAACCAAAGGTTTCGTTATTGTCCGGGAATCCGATTTAATATTAATTTGATAAAAACCATCAGGAAGAAAAGAAAGGTCAATATATTCTTCACCTTGAAGTACCCGCCTGAAATGTTGCCTGCCCGCAATATCTACTACAATGACCTCGACCCTTCTTAAAGTATTAAGGTCAAAATTCAACATACCAGCAGTCGGGTTAGGGAAAATCAGAATTTCGGAGTCGTCAAATGGTGTGCTTGTAGCTGTAGCCCCAACAATGGTAATCGATTGATGGGAAGTATCACTCTTACATTCATTCGCAGAGATCAGGGTGATGGTGTATTCTCCTTCAAAAAGGTAACTATGGCTTGGATGTTCTTCGGTTGAGGTATTTCCGTCTCCGAAATTCCATTCGTATGTTGATGCATTATTGGATAAATTCGTCAGATCGATATCCAGACCGGTATTGGCAATGATGAATTCGCTTTCCGGTAATGATAATTCAACGGGGATCAATTGTACATTCAGCAAAACGGTTGCTTCATTTACAACCGAAATATTTGATATGGTTTGGGATTCATAGCCCGGAGCGAAAAAAGTAAACGAGTAGGTTCCTTCATAAATGGGCCTGTGGTAATTTCCCAGCGGAAGCGAACTGTATACCTGAGAACTATCCGAATCATGTGCGTTTACACTAATGAGTGCCTTTAAAGGAGCACCTGTGCATGCATCGGTCACAACTCCTCTTACACCATATAAAGATTGTTCTATGTAGTTCAGTAAGGATCTGTAATTGTACTCCCAAAAACCTGGCAAAGAATTTTGAGGAACTATGTGAGTTGAAGATATCTCCAGGGTGAACTCCCGGCAATGTTGATAATACTGCATATAATCCTGCCTGGAACCATAAACTACATACCAGTCTCCGCCTTCCGACACACCACTTGAAGTTACATCTGTATAATAACCGGGAGGGCCGTAATATTGAACCGTATCCGCAAACTCATGCCCTACCAATTGCCACCAATCATCATCAGCATGTACATTTTGAGCGGAGGTCCACGTATCCCAGGGATAATTGACCACCTCTGCCCCGGTATGAATATTGGATGATAAAACAAAGTCATGATCATCCGCAAAATCCATCATGGCAATGGTCTCCGGCTGCCATGACTTATTATCAGGATGCTGCCCTGCAACCGGATTTGGGAAGTTTCTATTCAGATCAACATTGTTAGCATTGCGCCTTTTGGCCCCGGAAATGGTCATATTTCCACCTGCATAGGTACCATCCGGGTTGGCTAAGGGGCATATCCAGATTTCAGTATTATTAACCAGATTGGTTATGCGGAGATCCGTGCCATAATTGTTTGTTAAATGGTCAATTAATCTTAACATGGTGACGTACCCTACTAATTCGTTCCCGTGCATGGTACTTGAATACAAAAATTCAGGTTCATCTTCATGTTGATTAACGTTGTCGGTAATTTTAATGGCCAGCAACATTCTTCCGCTGGGTAGGATTGTAAGAGTATCCAATTGACAAATTTCAGGAAAGTCGTCAGCAAAAGTATTCATCATCATTTCATACTGTGGATAGGTTGGGTAGGTATCAAATTCCCAGATGCCTAATGCCTCCGTCAGGTCGTTTTTTGTGTCGACCATAAAAGGGGAATTAGGTATTACCGTATAGTCTATTTGATATTTTAAAAAATCAGCAAATTCCTGTTGATTTGCGGAAGCCCAAACCTCTTTATTCTTCACCTTTTCAATGGAAATGATCCAGGTAAGATCATTTAATACAGCCGGATCCTCTACAAGAAAGCGAAAAACCACTTCTCCCCTTTCGTTAAGTTCTTTTTCAGCAATTTCATTTGGAAAATCAACCTGAGCAAATGCATTACCAAAGGCTACCAAACA
>QQUB01000121.1 GCA_008501835.1 Bacteroidota bacterium | reverse complement strand
ATTGTAAAAAGGAACGCTGGAAGGCTGGAAAATGTGAAACCGAACCTTCCTCCGACATATGTTCAGTGGTATATTCGATAATTTTCCTTTGAGCGATGAGGTAATCAAATAGGTAAAAGATAATTATTAATTATGACAGAAAGGAGAAGTGAATTTGGATTAAGCAGCAACTCGATTGTTGGAGCGATTGTAGGGATAATAGCCCTTATCGGCATATATTTTGTTGCAGGATTTATCATTTCTATTTTGTATAAATGGGCACTGCTATTGCTGATCCCTGCAGCCATTATCGATTATAAAGTAATCACGGGCTATTTCAAATGGCTTGGCCGCCTGACCAGGAAAAATACAGGTGCCGGAATTGCAGCTATTGTTTTTTCAGCCCTGTTCTATCCTTTTGTAAGTATTTTCCTCTTAGGGAAAGCCTTATTCAAAAGAAAAATCAAACAAGCAGAAACACAGGCCCGTCAACAACGTGAAGGGGAATTCATCGAATACGAAGAAGTACAGGATGAAAAAAACCTGGAATTGCCTGACATGGAAAAACCAGAGCAGGAAACGCCAAAAAGTGATTACGAGAAATTGTTTTGATTGTTTCAATTCCTGGAGACAAGTCCTTGCGAACTTTGCGGTTAAACAATTATGCCTTTTAACAGGCACAATCAATCTCCGTTAAAAACATGACCAACTTTTTTACAGGATTTTACTCAGGAATGAGTATGGCACTAATGATCGGTTATGCCATACTCATTTTTCGTTATGTGAGGTTCTGGCAGACATTGCCTTCCTGGTCAATGCCCGAAATTTGGTCTCCTAAAACTTCCGTAAGCATCATTGTCCCGGCAAGAAATGAATCTGAGGATATTATTGCTTGTTTGGAATCTATTGTCCTCCAAAATTACCCCTTTGATTTATTTGAAATTATCGTTGTAGACGACCATTCGGAAGATGATACCTTTGAAAAAGTGAATGCTTTGATTTCCAAAAAGGAAAGCTTCAAGATTTCATTACTAACTTCAAAAGGTCAGGGCAAAAAAGCGGCTCTGGAAGCTGGAATTAACTTTGCCTCCGGCGAATTGATTGCCACTACAGATGCCGATTGCCTTGTTCCGGAAAACTGGCTCAATCTTCTGGTTTCCTTTTACGAAAAACATAATTCCAAATTCATAGCAGCTCCTGTCAATTTCCACAATGAAGAAAGTTTACTGGAAAAATTTCAATCCCTCGATTACATGGGCATGATGCTGATCACAGGTGCAGGCATACATGGAAAATTCGGCTGGATGAGCAACGGGGCCAACCTGGCTTATCCGAAAGCAGTTTTTGAAGAATTGAACGGTTTTTCAGGTATTGACCAGGTAGCCTCGGGTGATGATATGCTTTTTATGCAAAAGGTAGTTAAGAAGTATCCCGGTCAAATCGGTTTTATCAAAAACAGGAAGGCAACCGTTCACACGAAAGCAAAATCAACATGGGCATCATTCCTCCAGCAACGTATTCGATGGGCTTCCAAAACCGGGGCGTACAAACAACCTCAATTAGTAGGAACACAAACTTTTGTCTTTTTGTATTGTGCATTTATTTTTCTTGGATTTCCCCTGGCATTTAGTGGAATCAATCACGTTTTGCTTTCTTTCGCAGGATTGATCATCGTCAAATACATTATCGACTTCTTTTTCCTCAAAAGGTCGAGCAGTTTTTTCAATAGGAATGAATTAATGAAAGCTTTTCTGATTGCAGAATGGATGCACACAGTTTATATTTTCCTGACGGGATTATCTTCTGTTTTTAGAAAGAAGCATAGTTGGAAGGGACGTAAGGTGAGGTGATTTTATATAGCAAGAATTTCAAAGTGACGTTTCAAAACACAAAAACATGTACCATTTTTTGTATTTTTAGGACAAATAAAAGAAACATGGGACAAAATGCACCATATAACAAACTTGAAAAACTTCCTCCACTAAGGGGACAGGTGGAAACTATTAGAATTCTAAGACAGACAAACCAGGCTACAGCAGCATTAGCCGAATTAAAAGGAATTGCTATGACAATTCCTAATCAAGCTATGCTAATTAATGCAATAGTGCTACAAGAAGCCAAAGATAGCTCTGAAATAGAGAATATAGTTACTACACAAGATGATCTTTACAAAGCATTGGTAATAAACCAGAAGAAAATTTCAGCTGAAACTAAAGAGGTGGTGAATTATCGTGAAGCAATTTTTCATGGGTTTGACATTGCTAAAAAACAGGGTTTCTTAAGGGTAAATGACATTGTGAGTGTCCAGCAAAAACTAATTGATAATACGGCAGGTATCAGGAGTGCACCCGGTACAGTATTAAAAAATGAAAAAACCGGAGAGGTCGTCTATACTCCCCCGCAAGATAAAGCTGAAATTCTCGATTTGTTATCCAATTTTATCAAGCATTTCAATCAACAAGATGATTTGTCGCCATTGATCAATCTGGCAATCCTGCATTATCAGTTCGAGAGTATTCACCCTTTCTATGATGGAAATGGAAGAACAGGGAGAATCCTTAATATCCTGTATTTGATTCTTAATGATTTGATTGATGTTCCTATCTTATATCTAAGTTCATATATTATTAATAATAAACCAGACTATTATCGCCTTCTTAATCAAACAAACAGGACGGGTGAATGGGAAGAGTGGATTATATTTATGCTCAAGGCAATTGAAAGCACATCAAAAGATACTATCCAAAAGATTACTAACATTAAAGGTCAACTAGATAAAACGATAATCAAAGTCCAAAAAAACTCACCGAAGATCTATAAAAAAGAGCTTGTTGAATTGCTATTTGAACAACCATATTCAAAGATTGAATTTGTGATAAACAAACTAAACGTTGAAAGAAAGGCCGCGTCAAGGTATTTGAAAGAACTTGAAAAAATTGGCATTTTAGAATCTCAAAAAATTGGAAGAGAAGTATTATATATTAATAAAGCCCTTATTGAAATACTTAAGCAGTAATGGCAGACTATCCCCGAAATTCATGAAAATCTTTCTGGTAACTACATTTACTGAAATATTTAGCGAATAGCAATTTCAGAAAAAAATAGCATCACGTTGAAGCATTAATTATCCCTCCAAATCGCTCATTAAACCCGGTAATCCCTTGCAAGCCTCCGGTATGGACTGCAAGGATCGTACTACCTTCCGGGAAAAAACCTTTTTGTATTAGGTCATAAATTCCAAAGAGCATCTTTCCTGTGTAGAGCGGTTCGAGTTGAATGTCAAAATCTGTTTTAAACTGGTTGATAAAATCGATCAAAGCAGGCTTATGTTTGGCAAATCCTCCGAAATGATAATCGTTGTTGATTTCCCAGTTTTTATATCTTTTTCCATCATATCTCTCCAAAAGATTTTCTACTTCCGCTGTATGAAAATTTCCCTTTAAGGCTGAGAATCCGATTGCCTGGGTGCGTTCATCAATGCCTGTAACGATCCCGGCAAAAGTACCACCGGTACCGCATCCGCAACAGATGAAATCAGGGAGCTTTTCCTGAAAATCAATTTCTATTTCACGGACAATTTCAGCACAACCCTTTAGTGCAAGGTTATTGGATCCGCCCTCAGGCAGCAAATAGAAATCACCATATTTTTTGTGAAGGTTTTGGATGAATACAGGATCATTTTTCTCCCGGTAGGCTGACCGGGTTATGAATTCAAGTTGCATTCCCTGCTCCAAAACCCTTTTTAAGGTAGGATTCAATTTTGCTGGCTGTTCGCCACGAATGATGCCGATACTTTTGAAACCAAATAATTTTGCAGCTGCCGCCGTTGCTGCAATATGATTGGAATAAGCTCCTCCAAAGGTCAGCAAGGTATCTTTACCCTGCTCCCTGGCAGCGAATAAATTATACTTCATTTTCCGCCACTTATTCCCGTTGAAGTCAGGAGCAGCAGGATCAAATAATTGATCATCCCGTTTCAAAAAAAAACGGACTTTGTTTTCTGAAAGTAAAATTGAATTTAATTCCTGTATCGGAGTTGGCCCGGCATTTAGTTTTTCCATCAGGAATTTTTTATCTATGGATTGGAAAAGCTATAAATGAAAAAAAACCTCCCAGGTTTCAATCCAACCCGGGAGGTTTTTCGCTGTATTTTTAATACCCAAAAATATCCTTCATAGAAAGCTCCCGAACCTCGCCGTAATTGGACAAATAATCCAGGTCCACCCGTTCTTTATCACCCAACACAATAAGTGCATACTTCCTTCCTTTGATGAACTTTTGATGAAACTCAGACAGCTCTTCTTTGGTGACGGTCTTCATTTTATTGTAAACATCCTCAAAAAGATCACGTTCGTGCCCCAGGTCTTTGACAGAACGGTACTCCCAATACATTCTGGAAGGTGCTATTCTGTCCGTTTCGAGTCTTTTGTGAATAGAATGTCTGGCCTGTTCAATTTGGGCATCCACCAATGGCATATCTTCAATGATATCCTTCATCGCCGGAATGGCGTCCTTGAGCTTGTCAGGCTGTGTCCCCACATAAGCTGAAAGATAGTGAGACCTGTCTTTCTTTTTCGGGTTCCCGTAATAGGCATAAGTTGAATATGCCAAAGCTTTGGATTCCCTGATCTCTTGAAATACTATCGAGGAAAGACCATAACCGAAATACTCGTTGTACAACTCCCGAATGAGATACTCTTCCAAATTAAAACGCGGAGTACCCTTTGAGATCAACATAACATCTGTCTGCACAATTGGAAAGTTGAGGAAATAAACCACATTTTCCGTATCAACTTCCTTAAACTTCCTGTTGACTAGACAAGGTTGTACGTCTGAAGGAGTGTGGTGTAATTTTTCGACAATTCCAGATGCTGTTTCAAATGATTTTGGTCCGTAGTAATACACCCGATGTTCAAAACCTGTCAAAGAACGGATTTGTTCGGTAAGATCCTCTGCCTTTAAGGCCTTCAGGCCTTCAACGGAATGCCTGGTTGTAAAAGGATTTTCCGCACCATACTTAGCAAAATTGAGCAACCCTTCCCGAAGAATTACACTTCGGTCCTGCTTGTCATTCTCTCTTTTGATAAGGATATCAGCGATGACATTATCAAGTGCTTCCTGATCGGGAATAGCGTTATGGAGAATATGTTCCATCAAAGCCATTCCTTCTTCCAGGGACTCATCCAGTCCCATGAGCGACAGGTAGGAACGTTCCGTATGACAATAGGTTTCAAAATTGAGTCCCAGACGGAAAAATTCTTTTTTGATCTCTTCCCGTGAATATTTTTCCGTGCCCTGGTAAAGCAAAAGATCCATGGCAATTCCCAGATCGGGATTTGCCTGTCTGCCCATTTCAAAGATGTAATCCACCCTGAAAAGGCCGTTGTTTTTATTGTGTACATAATCAAAACTAATCCCATTGGATAAGGATTGGCTTTGAATAGAATTTTTAAAATCGGCGAATACTGGTTGTAGTGAGGGTGTTTGCTGAGAAAGAAATTCTTTTCCAAAATCAGAAACAGCATGCCTGTTTAACTCAACCGGCGTGATCGGCGGCTTATCCACCTTGAGGATATCCGGAGATTCCCCCTGCTTTTTATACACCACCGCATGATTGCCATTCAGGTGCTGATTAGCAAAGTTTACAATATCCTCCTTAGTCAGGTTTTCAAAAAAATCAAACCTTTTCTGGAATCTTGCCCAGTCAACATTGAGTATAAACAGGTTGGTCATCAAACCAACGCGATGAGAATTACTTTCAAAAGATTTCGTCTCATTGAGTTTCAGATCCTTGATAACAGCTTCCAACAACCAATCCTCAAATTCACCTTTTTTCAACTTCTCCACCTCTTTAAGCAACAACCCTTCTACATCCTCCAGGGATTGACCTTCTCTTGGCTTACCATAAAGACCAAAAACGCTGTAATCTTCATAAAACCATGCCCAGGATTCCGAATCAAGTACTTTTTGTGCCTGGTTCAGGTTGATGTCCAGTAAACCTGCCTGATTGTTATACAATATTCCAGATAAAATGGACATCATAAACGGATGATCCGTCTGGCTGCTGCCCATCCTCCAGGCAATTTCCAGGTAGGAACTTTCTTTACCCAGCACTTCTTTTTTCACAGGGTCTTTAATAGATGGCTGTTCATCGAATTTAAACGGAGGAATTTCCTTTGCCGGTTCAGAACCAAAATATTTTTCAGCGAGTTTTACCACTTCATCCGGATCGAAATCCCCTGATAATACGATAGCCATATTGTTCGCTACGTAATAGGTTTCAAAAAACTCCTGAATATTTTTCATGGAGGGATTGCGAAGATGTTCCGCTTTTCCTATAGTTGTTTGTGTTCCGTATGGATGATTAGGGAACAATAGAGCGCGCATAGCATTTCCTGCCTGCCGCGTATCATTATCCTGCCCGATATTGAACTCTTCGTAAACCGTTTCTAGTTCTGTATGGAACAATCTGAGGGCCAAAACCTTGAAACGTTCCGATTCCAGCATCATCCAGCGTTCCAGTTCGTTCGAAGGAATATCGTTAACATAAACGGTTTGTTCGACCCAGGTGTAGGCATTGGTATGATTGGCGCCCAGAGCACTTACGAGTTTATCATATTCATTCGGAGCCACCAACTTGGCTGCTTCGTAGGAGAGTTTATCAATTTCCTGATAGATGGCTTCACGTTCGGTCTTCGAATCTGTAGCTCTGTATGTTTCGTAAAGATCTGAAATCTTTTGAAGCATAATCTTTTCCTGCTCCCAGTCCAGCGCCCCAATTCTTGAGGTACCTTTAAAAAGCATATGTTCCATATAATGAGCCAGCCCTGTTGTGTCAGCAGGATCATATTTTGAACCGGCACGAAAAGCAATATTCGTGAAGATACGGGGTTCATCCTTATTCACACTCAAAAATAACCTCAATCCATTCGGGAGAGTGTATCTGCTCACCTCAAAAGGATCGTTGGGGAAAGTCTCACAAATCGTCCGCTCATTCGATTTTATAACCATTTCGGTCTGTTTTATAGCTATCTATGATTGTAGTAAACAGAAATTTTGAAATTCTGTTTCATTTCTGAACCAGAAAAAACAATTTTCAGCAAAAGTAATTACTTTGGGCCGGATATGTACTTTAAAAGTATAAAACAAACTGTTTCCAGGCTAATAAAGTCAAATTATTACAGGAATGCTTTCACATTGATCTCAGGGTCAGTGATCGCACAGGCTTTCCTTGTAGTAATCACACCGATCCTTAGCCGGATTTTCACTCCTGAAGATTTTGGGCTTTATGCTTCTTTTCTGGCAGTTACGGGTATTCTTTCCATCGTTGCAACCTTAAGGTATGAACTGGCGATCTTATTACCGAAAAAGGATAAGGAAGCTGGTCAGATATTTTTGCTGGCTAGTTTTATTTCCCTGGTTATTGGTTTAATAACGCTCCTGATTGTACCAATGGTAAAAGACATGCCATGGGTGCAGGAATTGACGAAGATTGATTCCGGCATTATCTTTTTTCTTGTTCCTGCCGGAATTGTTTTATACGATCTCACTAAAACTTCTTCCTATCTGGCCAATAGGAATAAGCATTACAAATGGTTGAGTTACGGCCGAATTTCGGGCAGCGTCACTACCGGTGGGTTAGGAATTGTACTGGGTTTATTGGGCTGGTCAGCTGCCGGACTTGTGGTTGGAAAGGTCATTGGCTGGATTGCTGAATCAATGGTTTTCCTTTTTCCTTCCCGAAAGGCAATCGCTAATGTCATTCCAAAAACTCGTTGGAATAACCTGAGGACCCTTGCTGCTCGGTACCGAAATTTTCCAAAATATTCCACCCCGGAAGGATTATTGAATACCGGGTTTAAACAAATGCCTATACTCTTGTTAACTGCCTGGTTTTCGATTGACATGGCCGGGTATTACAGCGTGGCCTTTATGCTATTGTCCAAACCACTTGGAATGGTTAGTGCCGCTTTTGGCCAGGTATTTTTTCAACAAGGTGCCTCTCTTGACCGTGAAGATCAGGGATCGCTCAGGAAGTTATTTAAAGACAACCTGATATTTCTTTTTTTCCTCGCTGTTATTCCATGTATCCTTATTGCTATTTTTGCCCCTCCATTATTCACCTTTATCCTGGGCGATAACTGGGAAATGACAGGAATCTTTGTTCGCTGGTTAATGCCATTTTCATTTATTACCTTTCTCAAAGGCCCTTTTTCGGCTATGGTTGATATCAAAAACAAGATCGGTCAGAATGTATTCTTCGAGATCGGTTTTTTCATAATTTCAATCCTGGCCTTTTACATTGGATTTGTAAAAAATGATGCCCTGCTTGGCGTGCAATGCTTCAGCTTTGGCTGTACGTTGCTAGGAATTTTTCAACTGAGGTGGTTTTATGCATTGACGAAAGTGGAAAGTAGGTGGTGATGTGAAGGGGTGTTTGATATGGTTTCATATTGTTTCACGTGGTTTGATGTTGCTTCAGTTGAGTATATGGACAGAACTACTTTAAATCAAATACTTCTTAAAGTGAAACGATAGGGCTATATCGCAGATGATCCATCCCGTACACGTAATGTCGGGAGGGCCGCGAAGAAGCGCTGAGGGCCGCAGTTTTGTTTGTTATTCTCTGTGAAAATCAGCGCTTCTCCGTGTAATTTTGCGTAACAGCTCTCTGCGCCTTCTTGATTGAATAAAGTATTTTGATCAAAACTAATTTCATCCTGTTTCTTGGTTTGATTTGGTTTTAAATGGTTTTAAAGAGTTCAAATTGAGCGAAGCGAAATCCCGAATGAGATTTTATATCGAATGGACATGTAATGTCGGGATAGTTCAAGTTGCTGTAATTCACCCCTGTGTTCACTGTGCCTTCTCCGTGAGCTCTGTGGTTAAAAAAATCCCCTGACAATATTTAATTTGAAGTTCAAATGACTTAGTTCAAAATAGTTCAAATTTTAAGCTTTGACAGGGTAACATAACTACTTCACGTTTGATTTATCCTTGGATACTTCATAATTTTAGGGATAAACTAACCACCATGAGAATCACACTTCACCTATTAACCCTCCTATTGACCTTCAATCTGGCCTATGGTCAATCCGATAATGATCCGTTTATCACCACAAAAAAAGTTAATGGTTACGGCAATAAGATCCAGTTCAAAATGGATAATCTGCCGGAATTAACTCCCATTCCGGGGGCTGTGGAAAAACCCGGCATTAATTATTTATGGGTATTTGGGGATGGCCATTACAGTTTTGAAGAGAGCCCCATTCACATTTATGATCGTATGCAGGCCGAAGCATTTGATGCAGAATGCTTCCTCACTTATACTTACACAGATGATGATCAGGATCCTGAAAAGAAAAAACGGAAGAGAAAAAAGAAAAAGGTTCCTGTAAATGCCTTCGATAACAGGGCCTCATCCCCGGCTTATGCTTCTTCCTTCAACAGGAAAAATAAAAATGCGGGTGATAAAAACAGCGTCCACCTTCAAACCAATCGTTCCCCGAAAGCTGGAGAGGACTTTGTGGCCATTCTTTCCTATCGCAACACCACTGACCAACCGCTAAGTGGGAAACTGAAGGTTTTTTACAATGATTATAAAAGCTGCCCTGATTGTTTCACTTTACCGGAAACTCCAAAAAGTTACCATGACGAGCTTTATTACTCTTCAGAAGTAGGTATGATCGATCTTTTTGCCACTGCGGTTGCCAGTACAGAGGAACAATTGATCTTCACCTCCTCGACAATAGGTACTTTTCAGGCTGATGATTTTCCAAAAGCAGAATACGCGAGTCGTGAAACCTGGGAAATCAGCAACCTGGCTCCCGGAGATGAACATCATATCTTCATCATCATGAACACCGACGAATCCAAAACCGACACCTCCTTGACCACTCCCGTATTAGCTCGATTTGAGCGACCAAATGGATCAGTAGTTGATGAACATGAAATGGAACTTCAATTGGTAAACTCTCACGACCCTAATAATATCCTATCCAAAAACTACCAGGGCAGGATGGACCGCGTTTTTGAAATGCCCTGGAAGAAAAAGGATAAATTGTTTTACCGGGTCAATTTTCAAAATAATGGTGATGGCACCGCATCTGACATCAGGATCGTTGTCAATTTACCTGCTGCTTTGGATACTTCGACGGTAGAGATCGTTGAGGTTGGTGTTGGAAAAGACCGGAACATTCTTGAAAGTAATAATGTTTTCCGACACCAGGTTTATGAAGACAGTTTGGTATTTTTCCTGCAAAACATCAGCCTTGCAGGTACAGGAGAAGACGGTATCCGAAAAGCAGAATCCCGTGGATTTGTGTCCTTCAATATCAAGACCAATCCGCGTAAATTCAGAAAAGTAGTTACACAAGCCAATATATATTTCGATTCCAATGAGGCTGTGAAGACCAAAAAATCAAGGATCAGATTGAGAAGATCGGCAAGACTGACTCTTGAAGTCGGAGTGCAAAGACCCCAGGCTCATCTTGACTGGTCACCTTCTGCTACAGATTTTTCTCTCGATAATAAATTTATTGGCATTGGTACTTCTGCATTGATCCCTAAAAATCGCCTTAGTCTGGATGCATCACTCAGATATTCAGTGGAAAGATATGCTTTTGCGGAAGCCACTGCGGAATTAAACTATCGCTTCAGACATTTGACTATGAGTCTTATTCCTCAGGTAGATGTTCTGCCTTTTATGAGAATCGGTATTGGTTTGGAAGCAGGGGCCTTGTTAACCGGACATCAGGTATTTCCGGGTGGACCTTCGGAAGGCTTTGAGGAATTCAACATTTTTAGAGCTTCGGAAACCCAGGATGATCGTTACGGTCCTTTAAGGTATGGAGGTGGAATACAGGTAATAATCGGAGCTTCCAGAAAAAGAGGTTTCGCTTTTGGAGCTTCCTTCAACCGTTACCACGATGAGATTCCTGTAGTTTATAGCTTGATTACCCAGGAAAATGATCCCTGGCACAATGTGTACAGAGTGTTCCTGAGGTATAAATTATAGCGTGTTCCAAAAAAGAAGGCGTTTAGAACTTTTGATTTTCAGACCTCATTTTTTCGATTCTAAAGTCTGGGTTTCTAAAGATCTAAACGTCTTTTATTGTTATAAGGAATAACTGATATTATCCCAGTCTATTAACAATGCTTATCAAAAGCCATTTTAAGATTTTCTGCAATCATCTCGGCCATTCTTCCTTCAATGTGATGTCTCTCCAACATGTGTACAAGTTTACCATCTTTAAAAAGGGCAATTGATGGAGAAGAAGGAGGGTATGGCAACATGTGCTCACGTGCTCTTGCTGTAGCTTCACGGTCTACTCCGGCAAAAACAGTAGCGAAATGGTTCGGGCTTTTGCTGTGACGGGAAGCGAGTAAAGCTCCCGGACGAGCATTGGCTGCAGCACATCCACAAACGCTATTCACCACTACCAAAGTGGTTCCTTCTTTGGCAAGCAGATCATCAACCTCTTGTGGAGATTTAAGGCCCTGGAAACCATTGTCGGTAAGTTCCTTAGCCATTGGAATGGTCAATTGTTCTGGATACATAAGTTACTTTTTTATGTGTTTTTCATTTAACATAAAGAGGTTCCATTTTCTGATAAATATGAACCTCAAAACGTAAAAATGTGTTACACTATGATTAAATTCGAATTTTTTTGCAAATATATATATTTGCGGTAACTACTTTTCGATAACACCTGATCCTTGCATTTGGTTGAGACGCAAAAACTTTCTTTAGTATGAAAAAGCGGATAAATTCTTTTAAAAATCCTGTTTTCGCCATTGTTTTCAGTTTAGTATTTTTCTATCCGGCTTTATCTTTGGCACAAGACCATTATGAGGATCAACAAATCACCCTAAAAAAAACCAGTGCCGAAATTACACTTGATGGCCATATCGATGAAGCAGCCTGGTTTGCCGGAGATCCTGCCGAGGATTTTTGGCAGTATTTCCCGCAGGATACTACTTTGGCTAATCCCCAGACGGAAATTTATATGACCTATGATGAAAAATTCCTTTATATAGCAGCCAAATGTTACTCAGTCAATAATAATTATATCACCCCTTCCCTTCGTCGTGACTATCGTGCCGGAGGTAACGATAACCTTACCTTTGTCATTGACCCTTTTCAGGATAATACCAATGCCTTTGTTTTTGGAATGAACCCCTATGGGGTAACAAGAGAAGCCTTGATCGCCAATGGTGGTAATTCTGGCCGCGACTGGAACGGCGCATGGGATAATAAGTGGAAAGGAAACTCGGCCATTCATGAGGGGTACTGGGCCTGTGAACTGGCCATCCCTTTTTCCACTTTACGATTTAAAGAGGGTTCAAAAGAATGGAATTTCAACAGTTACCGTTTTGATACCCAAACCAATACTAATTCCACCTGGCAAAGAATTCCCCGGCAACAGATCATCATGACCCTGGCCCATATGGGAAAAATGGTCTGGGAAGAACCTCTTCAAAAAAACGGCAGTAATATCTCTATCATACCTTATGCTTCCGGAAGTTTCGTGCAAAACACGGAAGACAACCTCGACCCAGAATTCTCAGGCAATGCAGGACTGGATGCAAAAGTTGCCATAACCTCCGGCTTGAATCTTGATCTAACCGTCAATCCTGATTTTTCACAGGTTGAGGTGGATCGACAGGTAATTAACCTTGATCGATTTTAAGTTTTTTTCCCTGAACGCAGGCAGTTTTTCATTGAAAATATGGACTTGTTCGGTTCTTTTGGTACCAACAGGATCAACCCGTTCTTTTCCAGAAGAATTGGTTCGGGATACAACGAAGTTACGGAAACAACTGAACAGGTTCCCATCTTACTCGGTGCCCGTCTGAATGGGAAACTGGATAATAACTGGAGACTTGGGGTGATGAATATGCAAACGAATAAAAAAGATGAGATCCCTGCATTTAATTACAGTGTTCTGGCCCTCCAGCGAAAAGTTTTTTCGAGGTCTAATATTGGATTGATTTTCGTCAACAAACAAACAATTTCAGCTCCTGACACCCTCGAGATAAACCCTTTTAACAGGGTCATTGGTATGGATTACAATATTGCCTCGAAAGATAATTTCTGGAACGGGAAGGTTTTCTACCACCAGGCGTTCACCCCGGAAAGCATTACGGATCAATTTGCCCATGGTGCTTCCCTTCGTTATGAAAGATACCGTTATTCTATTCAGTGGAACCACAATCTGGTTGGAGAAAATTATGAGGCGGAAACAGGTTTTGTTCCCCGGACAGGTTATTTCAATATAGCACCGGAAGCCAGGTTATTCTTCTACGCTCCTGCCAAATCAAAAATAGATCGCCACGGGCCGGGAATTGAAAGCAGGGTATTCTGGGATCCGGATTTTGGCAGAACAGATCATTTGCTTGAATTATTTTATGATATCCGCTTCAGAAACAACAGCAATTTACGTACCACACTTCAAAATGAAGCCATTTATCTTTTTGATGAATTTGATCCTACCAGAACTGATGCCACGCCATTACCAGCCGATTCCCTTTACAATTTCAGCTCTGTCAGACTGAATTACCGTTCGGATCAACGGCAAATTATTACATTCAGAGGTGATCTTGGAATTGGACAGTTTTATAATGGCCAAAGATATAGTCTTCGTGGAAATCTGGGAGTTAGGTTACAACCATTTGCGCAAATAGGTATTGATTTTAATTTAAACAGGATTGCATTACCTGAACCTTATGCAAGTGCGGATTTGTTTTTGATTGGCCCACGCATTGATCTCACTTTTTCCAAAAGTATCTTCCTGACTACATTCATACAATACAATAGTCAGGCAGATAATTTCAATATTAATACAAGATTTCAATGGCGCTTTGCCCCTGTATCTGATCTGTTTATTGTATACACAGATAACTATTACGCGAGCGACTTTTTACATAAAAACAGGGCTATCGTAGCTAAGCTGACTTATTGGTTTAATATTTAAATTGGACTTTTGTAAATTTCATACTCGCCGAATGAATCTTGCCTGGCCAGGAAGACAGGTTCGGTGGGTACGGTAGCTAGAATAAAAATAGGTTAGCACAAATCGATAAAGCAGGTTTTCAATCCAACAACACAGGATTGTCCTGATAAAGAAAAAGCTCTCAAGACATACATCTCAAGAGCAGTGAAAAAAACAGCAGGATAATTGTGTCTGTAATTATTTTAACGCTTTGGACTCAAGCATACAAACACAATTACATTTTATAAATCGCTGATCTTACGGATTACCTGGTATAAACGAGTATATTCATTGACATCTTCTTCAAAAGGATCATGTTCGAGATGATTGGCAGAAATGAGCTTCAACCGCGTTACTCTTCCTTTTGTATTAGGCACCTTTTGAATATACTTGACCCAAAGGGATCCGTTGTTTTTTACTGCATAAATTTTATTGTCCTTTAATTCATGGACTCCGGCGATCTGGCTACAGATGACGATATCACCATCGTTAATGATGGGCTCCATACTGTTACCATTAATAGGGAAAGCTACCAGGTTACCTCTGGTCAATCCCGGAATTGAAAACCGTTCATAATCCTCTGTGGCAAAACTTCCGGCTTCTACTGTTGCACCGGCAAAAGCTTCAACTGTAGTGAATAAAATATTTCCTGTTGGAACTGATTCCCCTTCCTGGCTGGATTCCGGAAGATCAAAACCAAACGGAGTACCGGTACCTTCAAGCAAGTACGACTCATTGACTCCATACTCCCGGCAGAGGATTCTGGCCTGCCTGTAATCGAGACAACGTTTATCACCTTCATTAAGATATGCCCGTATGATGTGACCATAAGCGCGGTTACCAAGAATTTTTTTGGCAAAATCCCCCATACCTTTTCCATTGCGGTCATTCTTCACAATATCCCCACGCTCCTCAAGCAATTTAAAAACTTTGATAAAACGTTTATTTAATTCAATTCTGTCTTCTCTGATCATAAAGCAGTATTTTAATTTGTTCGCAAGATAAAACAAAATATTTTATTAAACAAATAATTTTAAATTTTTTAAGTTTTAAAACATAGTGTATTGACAGTTCATTATGTGCATATCTTTTGAATTTTCTGTCATCACACAAATGAAAAGTCTTTGAAAATTAAGATTTTAGAGCCATCCATTTATGTAAATAGAAATTATTATTTGGTGTAACATCGGTAAACGTACCCTATATTAATACATTTAAAACAATTCATTCCCTCATTACCCGTTGCATTCCCATCTAAATTTGATATTATTGCAAACG
>QQUB01000106.1 GCA_008501835.1 Bacteroidota bacterium | reverse complement strand
ACTTCTTATAACAGGTTCCCCCTAAACGCTCAAAGGTGGCTCGCATTTTTACGTTCTCTTCCATAACCAAATGACTGTCGATAACCTTCAGGTTTTTCTTTTTGGCGGATTTAAATAATTCAACGGCCAACAGCGCGTCGAGGCCAGAATTCTGAACGGTATTTTTAACACATCCCAACAACAAATTCAATTGTTTTGAATTTCTCATAGATCGCAAAATGTGGACGAATCCGAAAGGCAAGATCCTTCCTTTTGCTTTTTTTATCCCGGGGCCAATATCCGGCATGGCTACTACAAATCCTACCAACTCGTCATCAGCATTTTTTATCAGTTTAATGAACTCAGGATTGAGCAGGGGCAGGAAACGATCAGCAAACTCCCTGGATTCCCTTTCCGTCAAAGGAGCAAAACCGTAAATTTCTGTGTAGGTTTCATTGATGAGGTCAAAAACAGGTCCCACCCATGGCCTTACCTGTTTCGATCTTTTTAACGGAATTATTTCCAACCCTCTTGATTTCACCCTTTCTGCTATTTTCAAATACACTTCGGGAATTTCGTTTGGCCTGATTAATCTGTATTGATAAAGATCAATCTTCTTTTGATATCCATTCCTCTCCGTATGGGTGACCATATACGGCAGGCTGCAATTAGTGATCATAACCGAAACCGGATCCTCGAAGCCTTCAATCAAAAACCCCTGGGGATCTTTATCTGAAAACCCAAGTGGCCCTACCATTTTTTCCATGCCCTTTTCCCTTCCCCAATTTTCCACAGAAGATAACAACTCATCAAAAACTTCCTCATCATCGAAACATTCCATAAAGCAAAACCTTGCAGCTTTTTCCCCGTGAGCCTCATTGTACATATGATTTATAATGCCCATTATCCTGCCAACAACTTCCCCATCTTTCTCTGCCAGTAACATTGTGGTATCACAGAACTCAAAGGAATGGTTTTTGTTTTTGTCAAACAACGTCCATTCATCAGACAGTAAAGGTGGCACCCACTCTTTATGATACTTGTGAACTTTGAAGGGAAGATGAATGAAGTGCTTTAACTCCTGCTTTTTTTTAACCTCAGTTATTTTAATCATTTTAGATTATTTGTACAAAGAGATGCCTTGGGTAGAAATGCCAATTGTTCAATCCCTTAAATATGGCGATTATATTTTTATTTGAAAAGGAGATGAATGGATAAGCAGAATTTTTATTAAAATAAATAAACCTGTAACAATCAACTTGTAACCCCGTCCGAATTAATTATATTTACTGGCAATAAATTGAACGCCCCTTATTAAGCAACCTAAGTTGCGAGTTACGAGGTACGCGTTGCGAGTTAGATCATTGTAGCTGATTTTTCAGTATTTCAGCAGGTGATGCGGAAATAAAATGATCGTAATATTGGTGATATTTTTTAACCCGCAACCTGCCTCCTGAGGATTCAGGCAGGCTTGAAATCTGTAACCCGTAATTTGAATTAATTAAAAAAACCGTTACAAATGAAAAAGAAACTATTTTCCCTTTTGATGTGCCTGTTTTTCTTCTCCTTACTGAGTTACGCACAAGAACCCATCAAAGAAAATCTGGATGAAAATGGTAAGAATACCCAGATTTCAATTTCGCCTGAAGCAATGTATGACGGCTCTGAATCTGAAAAGGCAAGAAAATACTTTAATCAGGCCAAAGATTATGGTGACCAGAAGGATTTTAAAAATGCTGCCAAATACTACCTGAAGGCTATTAAAGCAGATAACACTTTTATCGAAGCCTATGACAACCTTGGATTGACTTACCGGAGGCTTGGAGATTTGGAAAACGCCGAAAAATATTACAAAAAATCCATTGAACTATTCCCGGAAGGCAAAATGGCCAGGCAAAACCTCGCCGTGGTATACAGTATGAGCAATCGTTACGATAATGCCGTTTCAGTTTATAAGGAAATTATTAAGTTGGACCCCGAAGACCCGGAAGGATATTTCGGTTTAGCCAATACTTATTTACAAATTTCAGAATTTGACAAAGCCCTGGAAAATGGCCAGGTTGCCCTGGACATTTATAAAGCTACCGATTCACACCATTTAGCTGACGGTTACCACATGTTAGGCCTTATTTATTTTTATAAGGGTGAAAAATCAGAAGCCATTCCTTATATAAAACAAGCCCAGGATCTTGGGGCTCAAATTCATCCGGATGTGGTTAACGACTTGTTTCCCAAGGAGGAGGAGGAAAAGGATTTTACCCTGACCGATCCGGAAGATTATCCCAAATACGAAGAAGATATCGTGAAATTTGTAAACTGGTTGCAAAACACCCCCATTGGAACTCAGCCAGAACAACGACAAGCAGTAAACGCCTTTGTTCTGCAGTGGATCACGGGCACTCCTGCTTTCACCATTGAACTTCAACCGGAAATTGTTCCCTATACAGAGTGTGCAGATTGTCTGTTGATGTTCCTCGGAGGTTATACCAAATATATGATCGAAACCCGGGACTATGAAAACAAATTTAAGGGGAACCTTGCAGGTACAGAAAGTGCCATTGCCCTCTACAAGGCCAACAAAAAGGCCCTGGGGAAAAATAAAGAACTGGAAAAACTGATCAAGCTCCAGTCAAATGGTACTCTTGAAGAATTTATCAGGCAAAACCAATAGCATCAGAAGTAATGCTCTTTGGGTAAACATTAATTTGCCCCGGGAATTTTTTTCTCTTTTTCTTGTTGAGGCTTTCGATACGACAAGAAAATCATGGAAAATTCCAGAAAATATAATCGCAGCCTTCATGCACAGATCAGTCTTGGAACTACATCTGATGACAGATTTATGCCTGATGGTTATCTTGATTATTTTGCAAAAATGGATCGCTATTTTCACAACTTACGGAGCAAAAGTAAAGATCATATATCTTGAAGTACCTTATGAACAACTCTTATCTCAAAATCACCACCGGGACCATAAAGTTCCTGAAAAAGTTATCGATAAAATGATCAAAAGACTCGAAATACCCAGATTTGAGGAAGCTCACGAGCTTGAGTTTTTGACAGAACATTAATCATATTATCTTCTCCAGTACTACTTCGTAACTCTGGTCTTGAACTAGCTGGTCCATATTATTTTTTTTGCGCAGATTTCCTTAGTTTTACTTGCCAGTATAATTTTGGTTGCAGGCTACAAGTTACTCGTTTCTGGTTTAATAAACACTTCAAAAACCAGCAACCAGCAACCTGTAACCAGCAGCTAATTTTTATGTGTTAACCGAATTTCCTTTTTCGCATTAGCGATAAATAAAATCATACCAACCTATGACTCGAATTGTAACTTGTCTAATCCTTCTTTTGGCTTTTATCATGCCTGTTGACAGTAACGCTCAACGCAAATCAAAAAAGAAAAAAACAGAAGAGACAACTGAGAAAAAAGATACTTTCTCCCTTAAGAAAATTCCTCACGCCGGATTGAAATTCCGGCCTATCGGTCCATCAGTAACAGGTGGGCGGATTATCGACATCGATGTGAACCCTGAAGATCACAGCGAGTATTATGTTGCTGCGGCCCATGGTTCTCTCTGGAAAACAAATAATTCGGGAGTAACCTTTAAGCCTATTTTTGATCATCAATCCTCCTTTTCCATTGGTGCCGTAACTCTCGACCCATCCAACCCTAAAGTAGTTTGGGTCGGGACAGGAGAAAACAACGCCCATTCCAACGTCATTCCGGGAGATGGTGTGTATAAAAGTGAAGATGGCGGTAAATCCTGGAAAAATAAAGGACTGAAAAAGTCTCAGCATATCGGAGGAATTGTTGTGCATCCAAAAAACCCTAACATCGTTTGGGTGGCTGCTTACGGACCTCACCGCACCTCGGGCGGACAAAGAGGTGTATTCAAAACCACCGATGGCGGCGAAAACTGGGAACATGTGCTTTCCATCAGTGACTATACAGGGTGCTGGCAAATCCAGATGGATCCAAG
>QQUB01000663.1 GCA_008501835.1 Bacteroidota bacterium | reverse complement strand
TTGAGAATGGCTTTTAGGAGTTTCGTTTCCTGTTCTCTGTTTAAGACTTCTATTTTTTGCTGGTTAAGCTGCTGATTTTTGCGGTTGATAAAGAATAAAAGGGTAATCAAAAGTCCAAATACAGTGAGACCGCCGCCTAATAACAACAGTTGATTATTCCTTTTTTGAATTTCAAGGTTTTGGGTTTCAATCTCTATTCTTTGCTGGGCGATTTCCTTGTCCTTCTTTTCGGTTTTGTACCGTAATTCAAGTTCATTAATTGTCTTTGTTCTTTCTACTGAATTGAGACTATCGCTGGCTGTTTTATACAACTGGTGATAATTGTAGGCTTTTTCAAACTCTCCCGAATGTGCGTTGCCTTTAGCTAAAAGAGCATAAGTTTGATAAAGTCCTTTTTTATCTCCAATTTCCTGGCATATGGCCAGGCATTGGTTTGCGTAGTTCAGTCCGATTGAATGGTCTCCATTTTCTATTTCGATTTTGGCGAGAGCCAGCAGCGTGGATAAAATCCCCAATTTATCGGTTGAGTTCTTCCTTAGGTTCAGGGCTTGAATCAACTGAGTCTTTGCCAGGGTAAATTGGTTATTATCATTATAAAGTTGACCAAGGTTTGTCAGCACATCTCCAATATTAATCTTACTGTTGAGCCCTTCATAAATTTCCAACGCTGATTCATAACTTTTAATGGCCTGCGATATCTCGTCCTGCTGGACATATATCGAACCCAATTGTTTAAAACAACTCGCTTCTGCAAATTTGTTATTCTTGGATTGTGCAAGGTTTATTGCCTGACGAAAGTTTAGCTCTGCATCTGACCACATGGACTGGGAAGCATATACCTCGCCAATTTCAGAAAGGATCGTCGTTAGGTAAAAAGTATCTTCTTCGGATTCTGCAATCCTCAAGGCTGACACCAGGTTTTTCTGCGCTTCGGGGTAATTTCCCCTTTCTTTTTGAAGTTTTCCTAAAGCACAAAAATCACTGGTAAGTCCCTCCATATCTCCCGTTTTTTCCTTTGAGTGGATTGCCTTTTCGAAGTACACTACAGCGGAATCCAATTGCCCGCTGGCATGGTAATTGGTGGAAATTTGATTCAAAAAACGATTTATACGTTCCTGGTCAGAGAGGAGTTCTGCATATTTCAGGGCTGATTTTAAATAGTTGATGGAACGGTTACTTTCGTTTGGGTTGGTATAAATGATTGATTTTTTTTCATGGATATCTGTTAATAGCGCATACAGCTTCAATTGCTCAGCCAGATTAATGGAAAGGTCATAATATTTGTCTGCCGCCGAAAAGTCGTTTTGTTCGAACAAAAGATCTGCTTGTTTGCAGCGTGTGAAAGCAAGGCCTTTTGTATAGTTGTCAGTCTCGAAAGCCTCAATGGCATTATTAAAGGATCGTGTTGCAAATTCATCATTTCCGTAGGAAAATTCCGCCTGGCCTTTATAAAAGAAGGCAATTCCTTTCAATGTGGGTTTGGTTTCTTTTGCCAGAATCTCTTCACAAATACTTAGGACCGATTCAGTCTCTTCGAGTTCAATTTGTTTTTCCAGTTCGGAAAAAACGGAAGGAAATTCACCAAGTATATAGGAAGTGTTTTGGCTGTAAGCCAGGTTGATAATTAATGTGCAGACCAATAAAACAACCTCTTTCATTCAAAGATTTTTTCCGATTTTAAATTCAATAAAGTACTGTTAATCAGTAAATTGAACCTGGTACTATGTAGTGTGACTATAACCTAATAATGAGCCGTCAAAACAAGACGAAATGTTCGTTGTGATTTACCCCAATCCTTGTTCTGTACATTCTGAGTCGACACAGATGCCCGTACTATAATGTTACGGGTAACATTGTAACCAATCCCCATGGAATTTCGCAGGATATTATTATCCCAGTTTTCATAAAGCCCATCCGAAATGGTACTGAATCTCAGATGGTCAATCCTGTAGGCAATATAACTTCCCTGTAAAAAAGGCAACTCGTATTTAGCATCGAGATAAAGGGCCAGATTATTCAGGTTTTCGACACTTTTCACTGCCCCTTCATTAAAATCAACCACAGGAACCTTATAGGCTGTAAAAATCACCTCTCCGGAAAATTCCAAATGCCCCATGCCCAATTTGTAGTCGGTTCCAATGAGGGTTTGAGAATATTGTCTCAGGTTCTCGAAAATATCACTTATAGGGGAGTCCTGCATGAAAGTGCCATGACTGAGGGAGACCCCTTGCTCCCAGAAATAAGTGGGCTGAATTTTTAACCTGGAAACCACTCCCAGGTGCATGGGGCTGGTAAAAGGAAACTGAATATTTGAAGCGCCATTGACCAGAGCTACCTTTAGTCCGATTTTGGAAGGCTTGATAGCCCAGCTAAACATAGCTCCCAGGGTATATCCGCCATAATAAAGATTCGTTCTGCCCCACTGAACATCACCCTTTATGGGAATTTTCACTATGTCACCAAGTCCGTCGATAAACCCCAGTTTTTCAGATATATTATTGTAATAGCTATAGGCCAGCGGTAAACCGATCAAATTTCTGTCAGTTGATAATTGATGTTTATTAAAAGATCCAAAGGGATTGGTAAAAGTTCCCAGGGTAAGGCCGTATTTCCTGTCTTTTGACAAATATTGCAGGTTTAATTGCGGTAAGACCAACCTGCCAAACTCCCTCCCATGATCCCTTTCAGCAAGGACTCGTGCATTTATCCTGACCTGTTTGTTAATATTGATCTGTGTGATCAGGTTCAGTTGGGAAAGACCAAATCGCCATTGGGTAAAATCCTTATCAATTTCATTAAAAAAGAAGTGTGAATCCGGTCCTGCATTGGAAAGTTCCATGTCCGCCAGAATCTTAATTTTCATAGAACGCTGTGCATTAGCGTGGCTGGATATTACCATGAAAAATAATATCAGCAGTGGGAGAGGGGAGGATTTAAATTTCTTTGGATTAACAAAAGAGTACATCTTTAAGGTTTTACGGTCAGGTCAAAGTCAAAAGAAAAACTCCTCTTTCCATTAATTTCAACTACATCGGTTATTTTATCGCATAGCGGGTGGAAAACTTCAATTCGATATTTTCCATCAGGGATGTGGTCGAGGGAATAGGTTCCGTCTTTTTGGATCCGGCAAAAATAGGGGGTGTCAAAGGAAAGGATTCTGGCATTCATATGTGAGTGTATATCGCACATGAGATCCACAACGCCAACTTTTTTGATGGTGATGCCATAGGAAATCCCCGGTGCCCTTCGTCCGATGCTGAACCTTGATTTTGGGGTATAGGACTGTACATTGTGAAAGAATTCGTCTTCATTCATAAAATGGACTTTTGATCCGGCCACTATGGGAAGAATATTAGGGATAAAGGTCTGTTCCCTTTGGGTCAAAACCGCATTGTTTGTTTTGACGAGTTTTGGTTTAAAGTTTAAAGGATGCAAACTTATGATGACATTCAAATACGTTTGTGCCATCGGATCATCTGAATGCATAATTTCGGTGCCGTCTTCATTGTACCCGGTAGCTCGTTCAATGACCTTACCGCAATCAGAAAGAATTATAGTCCCATTAACTTCGTTGAATGCTTTATCTCCCGGAAGGAAATAGGCCAGTAAAAGAAAGGAAAAGCCATACAATAGCAGTGGTTTTCTCATAGGTGTTCCGGTTAGAAGTTTCTGAAAAAAATGTGGGAGGGCGTTGTTTTATTGATAATAGCTCTACCAAAGTAAGCATTTTTTTGGAGAATCAGAATTTTACGGAATTGCTGCCTTTGATGGATGATACTATATACAGCTATATAATGTCAAAGAATATTAAAAGTAAAACAAGGTGTTTTAGTTTTTCACAGGTCCAATAATAAATGCCATGCTTCGCGAAATTCTGCGGACCTTGGCTTTCTTTGCCGCTTTTCAGCTTCCACCAAATGAACCTCTGAACCAAAGCTGATAAAGTCCTCGATGGGCATGATGTAAAAAACTTCGAGATCTGGAATATATAGAACGGCAAAGTCAAAATCTTCTGAGGAATAGTTTTCCCGGATCATTTGACGTCGATTGGTTTTTGTTCTTCGGTTATCGACAACATAATTGTCTTTTTTGCTGTCATACCAGGCACTTTTCACCTGAATTTTGACAAGTTTTCCTTCGATATCAAAAACCAAATCATATGGTAATCTGTCTCCAATTGGTTTTAAAACTTCATAACCTAATTTCAAGGCCTTGAGAGTCACAGCCTGTTCAGCAATGTCTCCTTTTTGTTTAGTATTCATTTGATTCATTTTTTGGTAAAACAAAAAAAGCCCGTCGCAAGCGACAGGCTTTTAATCTTAGTAGCGGGGGCTGGACTTGAACCAACGACCTTCGGGTTATGCTTACCATCTACAGTTTTCACTGCTTCCAGTCGGTTTGACCGGAATTTGTGGTCTGGACTTTCTCTTCACCCGTCTTTTGAAAATTCAAAAGGGTAGGGTGTTCGCCGTCAAGTCTCTACACCTTCAACCGATTACTCGGAAGCTTGGCTCGGGATTACCATACTAAAGGCTTCCCCGAATTTGACGAATGATCATTCCGATATTCCTATCGAAACAGCCCTGCAAAAGTGAAATTCCGAAATTTTCATCCCGGTGATCATGATTAAGTAGGTGTCATGATCAAAACTAATTAACTTAGTCAATTTGTCAACTGCTCCTTTGAGCCCGACGAGCTACCAACTGCTCCACCCCGCGATATAATGGTTTTACTTAACATTTTAAGTAGTATGCTCCGTAAAACGGATTGCAAAGATAGCATATTATATTTTGAAAACAAGATTATTTCGCGTTTTGTTCTAATTTTTGTTTGGTCAATGAGTGATTATCACTCTTTTTATTAGAGTTTCCTGGTTTTGACTGCTGATTTTGCAAATATAAAAACCTGGTTGCCAGTTGCTTGTGTCCAGGGTTTTGTGAAGGACATCGGAAAGCTCGATTTTCTCAGAAAAAATAATTTTTCCCAGGGCATCAAAAAACGCCATTTCCAAAGGGCTGGTTTTTGAAAACCCGGGAACGATTTCTATATGTAATTGCTCACTTGCAGGAACAGGGTAGAGGTCCCAGGAAAAGGGTTTATTGGGTTTGACAACCCCTTCTGGGGAGTTATCGGTGAGGATAATGCTGACCTCATCGAAGTAAAACCCATCCTCTTGTAAATAGCCATCTGAAACCATGGAAAACCTGATTTTTATGTCATCTCCGGGCTCCGCAAATTCTGTAATATCGATCATTTCTTCTACCCATTCTTGCTGAAACCCATCATATAACGGGTTGCCCTCATCCTGATTGTCAGTTCCTATTTTGGAATACCTTCCGCATAAGGGAATGAAATCACCCGAATTAACCGAAATAGCCACCTGGGCATAATCATATGCCGGTTCGATCTCCCATTTTGCCCAGAAGTTCAGAAATGCCTGTTCAAATGCGGAACCCAATTCGATAGATTCCTGTAATACGATATGATCTTCAACGTTATTCGCATAAACTCCATTAGGAGAATCTGTTATGGACATAGGAGCCGAATAATAAGTAGTACCCGTGGTGGCCCAAAGCCCTGATTCAATTTGCCAATTATCCATCGAGGGGCCGCTATCAGAAAAAGCAGGAATATTATTAATGAATATTTTTGTAATCGTATCTCCCTTGGTGTATGAGCCGTTATCCAGACTTAAATAAAATTGTAGGGTATCCCCGTTTTGAATTTCGGAGTCCAGGTCTATCGAAAAAGTTCCAACGATTGACTCATTTGCGTTCAAATCATGTGATATGGATTCCGGCTCGACATTAACATTATCACTTATTGGGGAAAGCCGGACTTCCATAGGCCCGTTTTGTAATCCGATTCGTTGCAGGGAATAATAAAAGTTTGCAGTTTGAGCGTTAAGTACCACAGGGTTGTTATCCTTTATAATTCCAAACCTGTGTACCAAAGCCGCAGTCCTCAGGTTCATCAACAGGGTTTTTTGAGCATTGGGAACAATCTGATCCTCGGCAGGCCAGAAACCTCCGGAAGCCCCGACTTCCGGGGTGAAAGCAAGAATTTCCGGCTTGGAGTCCTGTTCGCCATACATCCAGTCATCAGAATCTCCATTAACGGCATAACCGACGGTTTCAGATGTAGTTCCAGCCAGGTAGCTATTTTCAGCGATCATAGCCCTTGCCATATTGGAAAAGGTCTCATGATCGGGAGTATAAGAATCTGAATAACTCCAGGGATGCACCAACAAATCTCCATGGGTATGATAGTTCAGGGCGATCTGAAATTGGTGCTCATTACAAAAATCTCTAACAGCTCTTGTTTCTGGTTCTGAAAAGGGAGCTGTTCCCCGATAGGTTTCAGACAGTGGATTGGTTGAGGATCCTTCATTATCATGACCCCATTCGTAACCGTAATTTCGATTTAGGTCGACCCCATGGGAACCATCACCGTTGATGAATCGGTTTTTTCTCCATAATCCTCCGCCTTCCGGATTATTCAACTCATTATAAACATAACCATCGGGGTTGACGCAAGGAATAAAATACATTTCGGTTTCATCTATCAGATATCTGATCTGTTCATCTGTTTCATAGTTTTCCAACAGGTACCACATATAAAAGATAAGTTGGGTAAGGCTGCCGGGCTCGCGCGAATGGTGGAGGGCGGTGTATAGTACTTCCGGTTCATTTTCATCAGCTTCCGGATTATCAGAGATACGCACCCAGTGAATAGGTCGCCCCTCGAATGTTAGTTCACCTTCAATAGGGAGTTTGGTTGAAATCAGGTCTGGGTAAAGTGCCTTCATTTCATCCAGAATCGCCAGCATTTCCTGCCAGGTGAAATATCCCCCCATGCTGCCCATTTCAAAATTTTCCGGAACCGGGTAATTGGGAACTGGATCTAATGGTTGACAATCCCCAGTACCTCGAAGGTCTAATTCCTCCCGGTTCGGGTTGGCATACCAAGCCTCCGCATCTTCAATGAGTATCTCAAAATCGAAGCCATTTTCTGAAAGTAACTGGACTTCAACCTGGGAAAGGTCAGTTGTAAAATGTCTTCCTTTTAAATAGGTTCCGTGATCAGCTGCGATTCCGATCTCGTCGAGTAGTTCAATGGTATGAAAAGCATTCAGGTTAATTTTTACCCTTGAATAGGTGGCTGCATGTTGCCCCCAGGTATTGATGGACAAAAAGAGAGCGATAATAATAAAGATGTATTTCATATTCATTCATGAATTGCTGAAGTTCTTTGCTAAGGTATGACCTTTTCTGCCTTTTTCCATTTAAGGCCTTTCAAAGGCAAAACCTTTCAACCCATAGGCCGCCGCCAAGGTCCCGGCACTTCATGCTCGCGGATCTCCCTTAGGTCGATGTCGCCTTGTTCCCAATTTGTTTCAAGTAAATTTGTCGTTTCCAAATACTTCTACATTGGACATTGGTTATTCTGCGGTTCTGATGTTCCTATTCGTCATTCATCCACCATTCCAACACATATTTCCATTTTTTCCCATTAACATGTAGTTAATTGTTCAAAAGGGTTATATTTGCGAAGTTTTTTAAACGGGTTTCCATATGGAACCCATCTAACGCTATTTTTTAATTTCTAAAAAAGTAAATTTTTACGTTATGCAAGGAAAAGGCATTGTGAAGTTCTTCCTTGTTGTGATGACCTTGGTCACACTGCTACAGTACCTCTTTATTATACCTACACAAAGGGTAGAAAAAGATGCTGAAGAGTATGCAAAAGAGTTGTCGGAACAGGTTAAGGGCGAAGTAGAGAAGAACGCGGTCTTCAAACGAGCGCGGGCGACGTACCTGGACTCTATGTCCACGCAAGAGGTGTTTAAGTTACCTCTGTTACCATCTTACACTTACCAGGAACTCAAATCACGCCAACTGGCACTGGGACTTGACCTCAAGGGAGGTATGAGTGTGGTACTACAGGTAGACTTAAGGGATTTCATCAGATCATTGGCCAACGATAGCAAAGACCCTACTTTTTTAGAAGCGTTAGAAAAGGCAGCTAAGGCCCAGCAATCTGAGCAGACAGATTTTGTTACTTTATTCGGACAACAATACGCAAGTATTAAATCAGAGACAGAAAACCTGGCTCCGATCTTCCAGCGTAATGAGTCTATGCGTGATCAGGTGAACTACAACACCACTGATGCAGAGATCATTGCTCTTTTGAGAGAAAAAGCAACCGAAACTGTTGACCTGACCTTTAAGTTGCTCAAGCAACGTATTGACAAGCTGGGTGTAACTCAGCCTAATGTTTCCCTGGATAGGGAACGTGACTTGATCATTGTAGAGCTGCCGGGTATTGATAACCCCGAGCGTGCAAGAAACAGCCTCCAGGCTGCAGCGAAACTCGAATTCTGGAACCTGTACCGTGTAAATGACCCGGGCGTGGTTCAGTTTTTCGTTGACGTTAATGAAAAATTGAGAGCAGAGCAGGGCCTCCAGGATCAGGAGCCTGAAATGCAGATCGATACGATCACTACCCTGGATTCTCTGGGTAATGAGATCATCACTTATGATACAACAGAAGTTGTGGTTAACACTGCCGCCGGACCGTTGTTCGATGTATTCCAGGTGAATAGCCAGGGATCTTTCGGGCTTGGTGCAATGGGGCTGGCAGAGAGAACCAAACTGGATACACTTGTAAAACTGCTGAACCGTGAGGACATTGCTTCAATGTTCCCAGGTGAGGTTATGTTCCGTTTTGATGCAAATCCAATTGATTTCGGTGATGATGTTGGTGTTGACGATGATGAAGATTTGTACAGACTTTATGCGATTAAACTCGAACGCGATGGTAAAGCTCCTTTGACTGGTGAGCACATTACTACAGCAGGTACCAGCCCGGATCCACAAACCGGTGAGGTTGCCGTGTCCCTGTCTATGGACGGAACCGGTACACGTATCTGGAACAGAATGACTACCGTTGCGGCGAATGATAATAACAGAGAGATTGCCATTTTATTGGATGACGAAGTTGTTTCAGCTCCTCGTGTGATCAATCCTATCCCAGGTGGAAATACTTCCATCACTGGTGGATTCAGCATCCAGGAAGCGAATGACCTTGCGAACATTCTCGAGATTGGTAAACTGCCTGCAGAAACCAGAATTATTCAGGAATCATTGGTAGGACCTTCACTTGGTCAGGAAAATATTGACCGTTCATTGAAGGCCTTGATCATTGGTTTCTCCATGGTATTCATCTTCATGTTGATTTACTACGGCGGTGGTGGTATCGTTTCCATCATTACCTTGTTGCTCAACCTGTTCTTTATCTTCGGAGCTTTGGCTTCTTACGGAACAGTATTGACGCTGCCTGGTATCGCCGGTATCGTACTGACCATTGGTATGGCGGTGGATGCCAACGTGATCATATACGAGAGGATACGAGAAGAGCTACGAGACGGCAAGTCACTACTGATGGCCATTGGGGATGGTTTTAAACATTCCTACTCAGCCATCATTGATGCCAACGTAACAACCATCCTTACAGCCTTCGTTTTGGCTTACTTCGGACTTGGTCCGATTAAAGGTTTTGCAGTTGTATTGATCATCGGTGTGCTTTCATCCTTGTTTACAGCCGTTTTGGTTGGTCGTTTATTGATCGATACCTATACCAAGAAGGACAGAAACATGACCTTCAGCACATCTTTCTCAAAGAATGCCCTGGCTAATTTGAAGATTGACTGGTTGTCCAAGCGTAAAGTTGCCTATGTAATTTCAGGGGTTATTCTGTTGGCTGGTATCGGATCTTTCTTCACGAGAGGTTTTGAGCTTGGGGTGGATTTCAAAGGAGGATATTCATATAATGTCACCTTTGATGCAGGAGAAGAAGTTAATGCGCAGCAGATTCGTGAGGCATTAACTACCTCTTTCGAAGGAAATACACCGATTGTAAAAGCAGTTGATACGGAAAATACTTTCAACGTAGTTACTGATTACCTGATCGATGCAGTTGTTGAAGAAGACGATGCAGGAAATATCATCAGTAAACCGGAAGATATTGTGATGGAAAAACTCTATCAGGGTATCAATGGAATTACCACTGCTGATATTGACTCTGTGCAGTTTAGGTTGCCTGATGGAATTGGTACTAATGTAACCAGTTCAAGTAAGGTAGGACCAACTATTGCCGATGATATCCAGCGTAGTGCGGTTTATGCGACGATCTTTGCATTGTTGCTCATCTTCCTGTACATCTTCCTGCGATTCAGCAAGTGGCAGTACAGTATGGGTGCGGTTGCGGCATTGTTCCACGATACATTGATTGTATTGTCGTTCTTCTCCATCTTCCACGGAATCTTACCGTTTACCATGGAGATAGACCAGGCATTTATCGCTGCGATCCTGACGGTTATCGGTTACTCTATCAACGATACGGTGGTTGTATTTGACCGTATCAGGGAGTACTTCAATAAATACACACGTCAATCCAAAGAAGAAGTGATCAACGGAGCGATCAACAGTACGGTTTCCCGTACGGTGATTACCTCTTTGACTACATTATTCGTGGTTGCGGTATTGTTCGTATTTGGTGGTGCCAGTATCAAAGGTTTTGCCTTTGCATTGCTGATCGGTATCATCGTGGGTACCTACTCTTCTATCTTCATCGCGACGCCAGTTATGGCTGACCTTACAGGAGATATGAAGGCAGTAGATAAATCTGAGAAAAAAAGTTTCTCTAAAGCGGCTAAAAAATAAGCTGAATTAAAGAACTTTTGAAAATATTAAAAGCCTCCCGGGAGATTTTCCGGGGGGCTTTTTTGATGTGGTAGTGTCCGTGTTGGTTATTCCGTTGAGTCACATGAAATTCAGAGGCATTTAGTTAAAAAATTTTCAGTCAAAATGCTATCTTTGGCGACCCAAACAAGAAATTTTCTTTTACCAAAACCATTCCTTCGGTTTTTAAACAATAACACATGTCTTCTAAGATTTTTTACACACATACTGACGAAGCTCCAGCTTTAGCAACGAAATCCCTTCTTCCTATTGTTCAGGCCTTTGCCAAACAATGTGGAATTGAGATGGGAACAAAAGATATTTCCCTCGCAGGTAGGATACTCGCTAACTTTCCTTCTTACTTAAAGCCAGAACAGCAAATACCGGATGCATTGGCTGAATTGGGAGAGTTGGTTCAGAAGCCTGAAGCAAACATTATTAAATTGCCGAACATTTCTGCTTCTATACCTCAACTAAAAGCGACCATCGAAGAGTTGCAGGGAGACGGATTTCCTGTGCCTGACTATCCTGATGAGCCTTCAAACGACGAAGAAAAAAGCATAAAAGCGACTTACGACAAAATCAAAGGTAGCGCTGTGAATCCTGTCTTGAGAGAAGGTAATTCGGACAGAAGAGCTCCGAAGCCAGTAAAGGCTTATGCCAAACAAAACCCTCACTCAATGGGTAAGTGGTCTGCCGATTCTGCTTCCCATGTATCTACCATGGGATCAGGTGATTTTGCTTCAAACGAAAAATCAGTAACCGTTTCAAAAGCGGGTAACGTAAAAATACAATTGGTTTCCGGAAACGGTACAACCGTATTAAAAGAGGCTGTTCCTGTGCTTGAGGGGGAAATTATTGATGGAACTTTCATGAGCAAAAAGGCATTGGTCGCTTTTCTGGAAGAACAAATCTCAGATGCTAAAGCCAAAGGGATATTATTTTCCCTGCACATGAAGGCAACTATGATGAAAGTTTCAGACCCTATCATATTTGGTCATGCTGTTAAGGTATTTTTCAAACCTGTTTTTGAAAAGTACGGGAAAGAATTGGACGAAGCCGGGGTTAATGTCAATAATGGTCTTGGTAACCTTTTGGGGAGCCTGGATAAACTTGATCCTGCAGTAAAAACAGCTGTGGAAGCTGAAGTTCAGAAATGTTTAGATGAGGGTCCAGACCTGGCAATGGTTGATTCAGATAGAGGAATTACGAACCTGCACGTTCCAAGTGATGTGATCATTGATGCTTCTATGCCGGCAATGATCAGGACTTCCGGCTGTATGTGGAATAAAGACGGAAAAACTCAGGATACTAAAGCGGTCATTCCGGATAGTTCCTACGCAGGAATCTACCAGGCGGTGATCGAATTCTGTAAAGAAAATGGTGCTTTTGATCCTAGAACAATGGGAACAGTTCCTAATGTTGGTCTGATGGCTCAAAAAGCAGAGGAATATGGTTCACATGATAAAACTTTTGAAATTTCTGATGCGGGTAAGGTACAGGTAGTTGATGATGCCGGTACTGTATTGATCGAGCATGATGTAGAAGAAGGTGACATTTGGAGAATGTGTCAGGTAAAAGATCTTCCTATTCAGGATTGGGTGAAGCTTGCCGTCAACAGAGCTAAAGCCACCGGTTCTCCGGCAATCTTTTGGTTGAATGAGAACAGAGCGCATGATGCACAGTTGATTCAAAAAGTAAAAGCTTACTTGCCAAATCACGATACTACCGGATTAGATATCCGAATCCTTTCACCTGTTGAAGCTACAAAAGTTTCTATCCAGCGTATGAAAGACAGCCAGGATACGATCTCTGTTACGGGTAATGTATTGAGAGATTACAACACTGACCTTTTCCCTATCCTCGAGTTAGGTACCAGTGCCAAGATGTTGTCTATTGTTCCGTTGATGAATGGTGGAGGTTTATTTGAAACAGGTGCGGGAGGTTCTGCTCCTAAGCACGTTCAGCAATTCAATAAAGAAAACCACTTGAGATGGGATTCCTTGGGTGAATTCCTCGCCTTGGCGGTTTCTTTTGAGCATTATGCAGAGGCGAATAATAATCCAAAAGCAACAGTATTGGCAGAAGCCCTGGATAATGCAACCGTTTCCTTGCTTCAGAATGGCAAGTCTCCTTCCAGAAAAGTTAATGAGTTGGACAACAGAGGTAGTCATTTCTACCTGGCGATGTACTGGGCACAGGAGTTAGCTAAACAAACAGCTGATGCGGACCTGCAAGCTAAATTTGCTCCTATTGCAGAGGCTTTGACAAGCAATGAGGCAAAAATCGTTGATGAGTTAAATGCTGTTCAAGGTGCTTCAATGGACATCGACGGATACTATTCTCCGAGCCCTGCGAAAGCTGAGGCTGCCATGAGGCCAAGTGCTACATTGAATGCTATTATTGATGCGATTTAAATGAAAGACTGGGTTCTTTAAAGGTGCAGCTAATAAAGAAGCTGTATAAAAGAACTTTTTAAAATATTTACAGCCTTCCGGGAACTTCCCGGAAGGCTGTTTTTTTGTAATTAGGTATTGTTAAGTTTTAGATTTCTGGTTAAAGTTTTTCGTATTTCAAACATAAACTTAATAAATCCAACCAAGTCGAATGGAGGGAAGAAAATAAGTCCTTTTGTAAATATAAATGTCATCCGGGTAAATCGGTGTTCCATAGGGCCTGTCATTGTTTTGTTTGATCGTGTAATTCAGAACCTTAAGGCCAAAGTCTACATAAATGCTGGAGGATTTATTTCTTGAGAACCGGTACCCTATGGCTGGATGTATCAAATACCCGGGAGTTTTTTTGATGATATAGGTTTGGAATTTTTTATTTGTTGCCAGGTGGTTCATTCCAAACTGGAAATTATAAAACCAGCTTCCTTTTTTGGCAGAAAAATCTCCACGAATATCAAGGGATAGATTAATAAAGGGATCCCCGCCAACGATATCCAACCCTGTCATTGCTCCAAACCCCAATTTGTGATTAAATCTATATCCGATAAAAAAATTACTGGCCATGTAAAAATAAAGGTCATTGATTGAATTGAAATCAGGGCCAGGGTTAAAAAAGGTGAAATTGAATCCATGGTATTGACCTTTTATTTTGACTCTTGCTCCATCCCTTAAAATCAACAGTTGGTTCCCGGGAGTTTCATCGAGAAATTGAATGGAATTCTTTTTTATAAAGAGTTCATTGCCGGTGAGTAACATGAAATTGAGATCGCCGTTGGCATATTCCTGTTTTACGAAACCCTTTATTACTCCACCATCTTTAAGGTGTAGATTTGTAATTTGTACTTCTGTGGAAGGTAATTGTGCGTAGGTAGGGTTTACCCATAATAAGTTTAGTACAAAAAAGGAAAAAATTAAAATCGACTTTGATATAGTTTTCATTGGAGATTATAATTCAATGCCAACAATAAAATTGAAATTTCGGGTCCACACATTAGTGTATTCAAGTGGGTCTGAAGAAGGTTTATTTGATTTAAAAGCTTTGAATCTGATAAAAGAATATCCAATGCCGATGTAATAGGTTGGAAGCCTCTTGGTCGAAATTCTTAATCCTACAGTAGGATTGAACTCCCAGTTCAGACTTTTAAATTTAGAATAATAACCATGTGTTACCCAATGATAATCATAAAACGGGTTCTTCTTATTGAAACGCCTTTCAATACCAATTTTTAGGTTATAATAGGGACTATACTTGCTTTTGAGCAGGTATCCGTCAAAATTGATATAGAGGTTTCCACTAAAGTTATTGACAATTTTTGACCCTATTCCAGCACCGATCCCAATAAGATGGTTGAACCTGAACCCAGCCATGAAATCAATCCTGATATCCTCGTTTCCATATCGGTTTTCATCGTTATAAGGAAGTCCAAAACTAGGATAAACCAAAACCGGATGACATTGGAAGTAAATTCCACGGAATTTACCAGTATAACCCTTTGGCGAAAAGAATTCGTTTTCAGGAACATACCTGATGAGTTTGATATCACTGTAATACAAGGTGTTAAATTCACCGGAGCTAAATTTTACCTCAATGTTGTAGTCGTTTTCGGCAGTTATTTGAGCATTAAGCCAGCTGTCTTTTTTCAGGTAGATGGTATAATATAATGAATCTATTTCCTGTGATGAAAGAAAGGGAATAAACCAAAACACAAAAATGGAAATAGAAAGAAAATTCCTCGTTGTTTTCATTTTGTTTTCATTTAAATTGGAGAGGCCAATTTACATAATTTTAGAGGTTAACCTAAAAAAACCGCTCATAAAACTCCACCACCCGCTCATCGGTTTTGATGTCGGAACCTCGGAGCGGCTGTTTCAAAACAATACCTTCCAATGTCCGGCAACGGCTGAGTGCAACATAGGTTTGTCCAAATTCAAAAGCTCCCTTGCCCATATCAATGATCACTTTGTCAAAGGTTTTTCCCTGGGATTTATGGATGGTTATTGCCCAGGCGAGTTTTAATGGATATTGGGTGAAGGTTCCCAGTGTTTTAGTGTCAATTTTATCAGGGTTT
>QQUB01000710.1 GCA_008501835.1 Bacteroidota bacterium | reverse complement strand
AGATTTTATGATTATGTGTAAAGGTAATTTGCATTCTCTAAAATTAATTCCGGGCATCTTTTCCCCAGGCAAGCTTTTTATGGAGTGTTTCCATAAAACGTACATCATTCAACTGAACCACCTTGGCCGGAAAATCATTCTTACGGATGGCCAACTGGTGTTTAACGGTGACTACATCAAATCTCGAATCGAGGGTAGCCAGATAGTTCTCAGTCCGACCTTCGATCTCAAAGGATAGTACGCTATCATCCGGGATCACAATAGGGCGTACATTCAGGTTATGCGGAGCAACTGGTGTCACTACAAAGTTTCCGGAACCCGGGAATATGATAGGCCCGCCGCAACTCAGGGAATAAGCGGTAGATCCAGTTGGTGTCGCAATAATCAACCCGTCCGCCCAATAGGAATTCAAATAAGCTCCATTTATATAGGTATGTACGGTGATCATGGAGGAAGTGTCGCGTTTCAGCAAGGTAAAATCATTCAAGGCAAAAGGTTGACCATTGAAAAGCGGAAAGTTGGATTCCAGGTACAACATGGTTCTGTCGTGGATGGAGTACATACCCTTTACCAACCCATTAATGGCGTCCCGAATCCGTTTTTTCTCTATACTGGCCAAAAATCCTAATCGTCCAAGATTGATCCCCATGATAGGTACTTCACTGTCCTGGATTAGCGTAACTGCATCCAGTATGGTTCCATCCCCACCCATGGTGATAAAAAAGTCGATTTTTTTCACACTGAAGTCCAGGTGGTTTTCAAAAACTCCAACCTCCCGTCGAAAATCTACGACGCCTTTCAACTGTTCATAAAACTCCACATAAACAAAAGCTATGATCTTATGTTCATACAAGACATCGAATAATTCCTGAATGTAGGGAATATCTTTTTTCTTAAATTTTTTGCTAAAAACAGCTACCTGCATGTTCTAAAGATTCGACTTAAAATGCAAAAATAATCCTTTTTCACCAAGGTGGTTAAAACTATACTCAAACCTGAAAACAATGTCGTGAAAAAAAATGATATCTACGGCAGGACCTCCACCCCAAAGTAAAGTCTGATTCAAAGTATTTACTCCTGAATCAAAAGGGTCATTGGCGAATCCCCACCCACTACTTGCCCGCAAATAAACTCGAAAAGGAATGATTTTGAATGATTCAAAAGGCATTATTTTTCCAAATCGCAGTTCATTATCCATCAACTTATACCGAAAAAAAGTTTTGAGTAACACCGCATCCAATCCATCCAGAATATAATATTCATACCCAGGAACCGTCGTTCCGCTGGACCCCATAATATGGCTGTTTTCAAACGGAGGCCGTGTACGGATCAGAGAAGTTTTTCCAAAAAAATCATACCCGCTACTCCACCGGTCAGCAAATTGAAAATAATTTTCATGCCTGAAGGCAAACAACAGAATATTTTTGTCTTTGAATAACCCCAAACCGGATTTGGTCAGTTTTGCCTGGAAATAAATGCCATTTTGAGGATAGGCCACAACATCCCGGAAATCATAGGTAAAGGAATAGGAAGCACTGAATGCCCGTTCATTGCCTCCACCATTGGCAAAAAACATGGGATTCAATTGTTCGTAAACTATACTTCCGACAAACTTCCTGTTGTAGGAAAGCCCCCATTCATGTGTGATATTATGCCCCGGACGAAAGGTCAGATTCAGCAGGCTGGAGAATTTCTGGTAAATGAACTCATCATTCTCTGCATAGAATAACTGTTTATTGGCATTGGTCAAATAATTGACCTCCCGCTTCTTTTGATAAGCAATGGCACCACTCAAACCGAGTGTTTTGGCTCTATTCAAATAGGGAAAAGTATACTTCAATCCATATTGCCTTACATAGCCGTATTTGACCTGAAAATTTAATCTGTCCCTGCGGCCGGAAAGGTTGGTGTGGGTAAAGTCCATACCCAGGTTAATACGATTGAGATCACGTTGCTGCTCAACCCACCAGACATTAAAATTCCGGTCCACCCATTCGAAGATGGGAACGGGGAATATATACCATCCCTCCCTGAGGTCTACCTGAATATGAACCTTATTGGTAGCAGCCTCCCAGTTCTTAAAATAAACATCTACAACGGTAAAAAGCCTCGTATTGATCAGGGACTCTTTACTGCGTTTGAGAATATCAGAAAGTTCGTCTACAGGAATGGAATCTCCCAGTTGGAATAATAACTCCCTGTAAATGACTCCGGGCTTGGTATGATCGTTTCCGGAAATGGAGATTTTGTCTACAACGACTTTGTCCTGCTGGCCACATAAAGCAACAGCCAGAAAGACAAAATACAAAAGCAATACACTTCTGATTTTCAGGGAGAAGCGTGAAGTCGTGTAGTCTTTGGAAAGCAATGCCTGTTATTTTCAGCAAAGAAAACGAACTCAGGCGTGGAATGCAACTTTAGGTAAGTTATTTACGAGATAAGGGTGCCAATAATATAATTCAAGTTGCGAGTTACAGGTTTCGGGTTACGTGTTATTAGAGTTTTTGTCAAATTCAAAAATTCAACTACTTGGATATAGCCAACGCGTAACTCGAATCTCGTAACTCGCAACTTAGGTTATTATTCAGACTTGATCCGGTTCTTCTCATCCTCCATTCCCGTTTTACGGCTGCGGGATTTCACTTTTTCATTTCCGAAAAGGTAGGAGAAATTAACTCTCAGCCTGCGGCTTTCCCAACTTCCACTGGTGGCAATATATACTCCACCAAAATCACTTTCTCCACTCCAGTTCATCGTATTGAAAATATCACCAACGGAAACTTTCACATTTCCACGACCTTTCAGCACCTTGGCTTTCACCCCTGCTTCAACACCCCACATGGATTGCGTTCTGAAGGTACCTCCCCAAACGGATGGTGAGTTGTAGAATCCTGATAATTCAAGTGACAACCCCTTTGGCAACATAAAGGTGTGTTGGTTGTAAAAATTAACTGCATTCACCTTTACATCTACAATTTTACCTTCACCAAAGTCAGCTCTGTTCAGTTGCTGGTAAGCATTCAAATTCACATAAACGTTCCACCACTTCTTGATGCTGATCGGTGCACCGAAGTTGATGGAAATGACCTGCTGACTCGACAGATTCTTGCTGGAAATAAAACTCCTGCTTGTTTCTGTTGTATCGATGATCTCCGTGAAGAAATCTTCAGTATAACTATAGCTCAATGTCGTATTATAACGGTAATTATAGGAATTTGTCAATTGCACAGAATGCGTATACTGTGGCTGTAGGAATGGATTACCTCTCTGGTAGGTAAGTTCATCCAGTTTATATTCAAAAGGATTCAAATCCTGATAACTTGGCCTTGTGATACGACGGCTGTAATTCAATCTCCAGGTCGTTTTTGGGCTGGCCTGATAAGTAACCCCGGCTGAAGGGAACCAATCCAGATATGAACGTTCAACTTCATCATTCTCATTATCCTGCACACTTGTCAAGGTTCCAAGGGAATTAGTTTGCTCAGCGCGGAGACCAGCCTGAATACCCCACTTTTCAAATTGACGTTGGTAGTTGAAATAGGCTGCATTCACCATTTCATCATAAACAAAATTATTACTTCTGTCCGTGTCCAGGACCTGGGAATTGCCTTCTACGTTATAAAAATTAAAAGTATTATCGGTAGTCACACTGGAAAACTTCAATCCGGTTTCAAGTTTACCTCCAAGAATATTACGCTCATGGTCAACCTTAAAACTCAACAGGTTAATATCCGTAGGCATTTCGCTATTAAATATCCTTTGAGTATAAATGACTTTTTCATCCGGACTTGTATAGTAATTCGGCTGATAAGAGTTTCCATCTCTTCGGAACTGCCCGTAATTAGCATCAAAATTCCACACCGTTCCTTTATTATCATCAAAACGATAATTCAGGTTATAATCCAAATTGCTCGTTTCCCCGGCAATGGTCGTTGGGGCAAGCAATAAGCTATCCACAACATCGCTGTTTACCATGGAAATCTCCGTCCGACCATTGTTGAATTCACTTCTGTCGCTTACAAATCCACCTACCGTAACACCCAGCGTATTCTTATCATTCAGGAAGAAATCGGCTCCGGCCTTAAAGTTATGATTGGCAAATTCAGCAGTACGAACATTTCGTTGATCAAAAACAACACCCAATTGCTCCCGGTACAGGTTGAAGAAGTTTCGGCGGTCTCCGGTGCTATGGGTATAATTGCCGAAGACATTCAAACGTTTATTTCTGTGATTCACACCTACTGACCCATAATACTTGGGGAAAATCGCAGCTGTGTAACCAAGGTTCAAATTAGCATTGGTACCATGGCGCTTGTCTTTTTTCATTCTGATATTGATGATCCCGGCATTACCCTCTGCTTCATATTTGGATGAAGGGTTGGTAATGATCTCGATCGCTTCAATCTGATCAGATTGCATACCTTTGAGCATTTCAACAAGATCATCCATGCCCAGAGGAGAAGGGCGGCCATCAATGAAAATCCGAACACCGCTCTTTCCAAGCAAAATGATATTGTCATTGTTGTCAACTACCAGACCAGGGGCTTTTCTAAGCAATTCAAAAGCCGTATTCCCGGTAGCATTAATACTTCCTTCCACGTTAAAAACGGTCTTATCGGGTTTTACCTCAACAAGAGGTTTAAGTGCTGTGACAACTACTTCACTTAATTCTGTTCCATTGTTTTCCAAAATCACTGTGGGTACTTCAGTGATCTTATCGGCATGGACCATGAGTATTTCGGAAATAAAATCAGGTAAACCGACGAAACTCGCCTTGAGCCAATATTCCCCAGGTTCAATGTTCATCATTTTAAAGGAACCGTCTTCAGAAGAATATTCAGCTTTGACAAGGGTACTGTCGGCAGCATCAAATAGTAAAAGATTGGCGAATGCCAGAGGTTCGTGCGTTGCATCCGTAACAAATCCGTGGACACTTCCGGCTGAGTCCTGTCCCCACACGAAGAGGGCCAGGCATAGCTGCATTGCAGCCAGGCTAAACAATTTTTTCATAGTCAGGTGATTTAACGTAATGGTAATTCTAAAATGTTTGGGCTTTTACCAATACGATGCAAAAGTAGGTCTCCATCCCTCACCAGATCATTTTTTTCGACAAATGGAATGGATCAAAGGCTTAATTTCACCTGAATACACTACCGACTAGAAATACTGTAAGAAATCGTGCAATTATTGAATGATTTGCTCAAGGCGAATTCCGCGGGACCCTTTCAGCAATATCATTGCATTGGAAAATGCCTGATCCTCATACCAGTTTTTAGCCTCGATGGAATCTTTAAAATGTAATTGCTCAGCATCCACAGTCTTCCCAAATTCCTGGCCAACAAACACACATGTATCAATATCTATTGCTTTAGCAAGCTGTACAATTTTGTTGTGTTCCTGTTCACTAACCTCTCCCAACTCGAGCATATCTCCAACGATGGCTATTTTTTTGCGGCCTTTGCCTTCCATGTCAGAAAAACTCATTAAAGCTTTTTCCATACTCACGGGGTTGGCATTGTAGGAATCCATGATAAAAGTATTACCCTCTTTTTCCAACAATTGGGAACGATTATTACTTGGCTGATAATTCTCAAGGGCAGTTGCTATGTCTGAATCAGGAACATTAAAGAATTGACCAAGGGTAATGGCCGTCAGAATATTATTGAAATTATAGGCACCAATCAACCGGGTTTTAACAGCAATGCCTCCCGTTTCAGCAGCTATTTCTATTTCAACAAAAGGAGAAGCACCTTTTAAACTTACCTTACCACCTTTTCCGTAGAGGATCTTTTCCTTAACCTGGGACGCCATTTCCCCGAGGTGTGACTCGTTTTGATTAACAAATCCGATACCATCATTTTCTGCCAGCCAATCGTAAATTTCTGCTTTGGTCTTAATCACTCCTTCAAAACTACCAAACCCCTCCAGGTGAGCTTTTCCAACGTTGGTCACAAAACCATGGGTAGGAGCAGAAATTCCGCAGAGAAAACCTATCTCATGCAAGCCATTGGCACCCATTTCAATGACGGCAATTTCCGTATCGTCCGGCATGGATAATAATGTCAGTGGCACTCCAATGTGGTTATTAAAATTACCGGAGGTCGCATGAACCTTATATTTTTGAGCAAGTACTGCTGCCAGGAGCTCCTTTGTTGTCGTTTTTCCATTGGACCCTGTCAGGCCGATGACGGGAAAATCAAATTGATCGCGATGATGCCTGGCCAGTTTTTGCATAGTTTCCAATACGTCATTTACCAATATGAAACCATCTCCCTCTGCAACATTTGGGTCATCAACAATTACATAAGCCGCCCCTGCTTCAAGAGCAGCTTTGGCAAATTTATTGCCGTCAAAATTGTCTCCTTTTAACGCAAAGAAAAGAACTCCTTCCTCCACCTTTCTGGAGTCCGTGCAAATCACAGGGTGTTTTTTATAAATGTCGTATAGCGCTGCTATATCCATAATGCATTGCTTTAAAATAAAAAGTTCCTTCCGGCAACAGCCAAAAGGAACTTTTTTGTAAATGTAAAACAACTTTTAGGCCTGCCCGCTGACTATGGGAGGCGGGTTTTACATTTAATATTTTGAGTTTTTAATTCTCTAGTATCTTCTCTTTCCTCTTTTCTTAGTCTTGAACTGGTTACCGCTATCCATATCATTTCCGGAAGGAGCACCCACTCTAACCATAGCACAACGGAAACCGAGGTCACGATCAGACTTGTCCTCATCTTTGAAACGACGGGATCCCGGAGAGAGCCAGTAAGCTCTGTCTTGCCATCCACCGCCTTTGAATACGCGAGCCTTATCACCGATCAAAGTATACTTACCATACTCGTAGTAAACCTGAGATTCCTGGTCACCATCGAGGTAGTTGTATACCTGACCACGCTTGTAGTTTTCGCGATCAGCAGCTTCATCGTCCTGAACATACTCATAACGGATACGTCCGAGAGAGTCAGTACCATCAGGCAAGCCGTTTTCGTCCAACACTTTTTTCTTGAATTTATTACCACGGTAAGGGTTCAAATCATGTCCCTGAGCATCGCTCAAAGTGATACTGGTCAATGGTCTGTAAAGGTCGAGTGTCCACTCGTTTACGTTACCGGCCATGTTATAGAGACCAAAATCATTAGGAAGGTAAGAGCGAACAGGAGCTGTAGGACAAGCGTTATCGTTCAGCTTACCGGCAAGTCCCATGTAATCACCATGTCCTTTCTTGAAGTTAGCCATGATTGCACCTTGCTGCTTATCACGCTTCTGGTAACGTACTGTGTTACCGTTCCAAGGATAGATTCTTCTGTCAGAGATCAATTCATCAACACCTCCGATCTGGTTGCCCTGAAGTGACAAAGCAGCGTATTCCCACTCGGCTTCAGTTGGCAAACGATATTCTGGAAGTAATATACCGTCTTCAAAACGTACAGGACGCTCACCGCCGGTGCGAAGGTCTTTCAGGTTCTTACGAACGTTACCTTCATACTGACCTAACAGGTAAGCTTCTGTGTTGAAGTTTTCATCATCAATCTGCTCATCCGGGTTGAGGTTCAAAATTCCTTTTTCAATGAGTAACATTTCGTTTACCCTGTCGGTACGCCATTTACAGAAGTCTACTGCCTGCAACCAGCTAACACCAACTACCGGATAATCATCATAAGCCGGGTGGCGGAAATAAGTTTCCACGTAAGGCTCATTAAATGAAAGTTCCTCACGCCAAACAAGGGTATCAGGAAGAGCATTCAGGCGTACTTCCGGATAGCTCTCACCAAATACGCGGTCGAGCCAGTACAAATACTCTCTGTAGTTACTGTTTGACACTTCTGTTTCATCCATGTAAAATGAAGATACGGTCACCCTTCTTGGAATGGTATTCCAGGAGTACATAACATCCTGTTCAGTATTTCCCATAGTGAATGTACCACCTTCGATGAGGACGAGATTCGGACCGGCTTCCTGACCTTTATAATCGGTCTTTTTCTCAAAGCCACCCCATTTTTGGTCGTTCATTTTCCAACCTGTGATGTCGGAACGCTCACTACGACCGCATGAGCTTAGTACGAGTACAATTCCGAAAAGAATTGCGTTTAATTTCAACAAATTTTTCATTTTCCTTCCTTAAATTTTTGAGAAATGACGAGCAAATATAGTGAAAATGTTCTTTTTACATTGGGCTCTTCCAAATTTAACACTTAAAGCCTTTTTTTTATTTGCGTTTTGTCAGCAATCTATCATAATATGATAAACCCTTTTCACGCGAAATTATTGTAGTTTAACAAAAATTCTGTCCGAAACCTGATGAGATTTTTAAAATTTTGGGCTCACGTGTAATTTTGGAAGCCCCAAATTTGGTTTATTTATTTGGTCAAAAAAAATTTTCCGGGTTAAAATCAGTCTTGCCGACAAAGTTTTTCAATTGAACCCAAGATTTGGTTTAATATTGTCCCGACACTTAGTGTTTCCCTTCGGCGGGATCTCCCGTTGGTCGATTTGACGTTGTTTACGGATCAGTATCAAACCAATAATTTCCTAGTTCAGGAAATTAAAGCAATCCGTATACCGGCGGGAAGCTCTCTTCCTTTTGAATTCCTTGCTATCCTCAAAGTTGAAACTCAGGGAAACTTCGTGTGTTCCACCTGTTCCTCCCGGAGCAGTGGCCAGGTTGGAAACCGTAAGATCAAAACTGTATCCGATACGCATCACCCCTACTTTGTAACCTACAAGAGCGATGATTGCATCCGGATTCGAGAAAGTATGTCTGTACCAAAGGCCTCCGTAAAACTGCCTGAGGCCGGCATATACACCTCCGTTGATCTGGCCGAAATCACCTTGTTTAACAAACATCAGGTTAGGAGATATGAACGTTGGCGGTCTGCGGTTATTGCCTTTTTCCAAAATTACTTCCCAACCACCATGTGCGGTAAGCCGTAATGGAAGCCCAGCCTGAAGGTTATTATTTATTAACAGAAGATCATCATCCGGCGAGTTGAGATGTTTAACCGAAAACCCGGCATGGAACTTTGGACTGTAATACATGATACCTGCAGAAATATCGGGAATGGTGCGATTAAGGGATTCTGGCCTGATCTCTTCAGTCGGATTAGTTCCTCCTCCACCGTCGCCTATGCCATTCAATTCATCAAATTGATCGACAAACTGTAATCTATCCCAGTCAACAAAAGATTGAATAATCCCGGCCTGAACACCAAATTTTAAAACATGTTCTCTTTTGATCCGGACTTTGTATCCAAAAACTCCGGAAATGCGGTTGCTCCTGTAAACTTTATCTCCGGCTGCATCGGTCATCACTATTAAGCCAAAACCACTATTTAAAGCTTCGACTGATTGCTCATAGGTGGCAGCGTAAGTTGCATAGGCATTCGGCCAGTTAGGATATTGGTTTCGGTAATTCAGGGTAATGCGAGGAGCGTATGTAACCCCGGCAAAAGCAGGGTTCAACTGAAGTGGAGTGGAATAAAATTGACTAAAAACGGGGTCCTGCGCGTTTGAAGAAACAGTAAAAAACAATAGCCCCAGAATCAAAATCCTACGCATCATAGTATGTAATTTTCAGCAAAAAACGATTTTTTGAAGACATTTGCAACAGAAAAAAGGTAATCTAAGCGACCTTAAACTCTTCACGAATGTTAAATTTGACAATATGCAACATGCAACCACGTTTACTGAACGTTTATTGTTCGTAGTTGCGTATGTGATTCAAAATTCGACAAACTACTATTCGGATAAATCAGCCGATGTTTGACATCACACCTAATAAAAGGTATATGATTGAAGAACATCAGCAAAAGCAAAGTGGTTACAATTATGCAAAAATTTTGCATTTTTCAATCACAGAAAAATTTCTACACTGATGAAAATAAAGACTACTCTCCTGGTCTTGGCAACAATTTGCCAAATAAGTGCCTTTGCCCAAATTAACATTTCCGGTAACCTAAACTGGAATGAGGAAGTCCATGAAGTTTCCATTGCGGATGAAACCGTCCAAATCTGGAAATTTGACGGAGGAGTGATTTCTGATCTTTATGATGGTCTTCCATATTACCTCAAACGTTTTGACCTGCCTTCCAATGGCCGGGTTGAGGTAGAAATCATTAATACTGAATTTGAACCTTTCCCAATGCAGGCCTCGGTGGCAGATGAACACCTGAGCGAAAGACTTATTTTCAAAACCACCATTGGAAGGGATCGAAATGACTATTACGGCAAGATTGCTTTTGTTCCTATTGTAAAAAGGAATGGCCAATATCAAAGACTCATCAATTTCCAATTCAACATACGTTTTATTCCTGAACCAACCATAACGTTGAGAGGTCCTGAGAATACCGAAACTTCCGCTCTGGCAGACGGTGATATTTATAAACTGGCTATCAGTCAAACGGGTATTCACAAACTCACTTACAGTTTTCTCAAAGATGAAATGAACATTGACATTGACAATGTCGATCCAAAAACAATAAAAATCTACGGTAATGAAGGGGGTATGTTGCCTTCTTACTCAGAAACCGAACGTGTTGATGATCTTACAGAAAATGCCATTTGGATCCAGGGGCAGGATGATGGCAGCTTTGATTCAGGAGACTATATCGTTTTTTACGCTGAAGGCCCAAACAAATGGTATTACGATTCCGATGATCAGATTTTTAACAGGAAACAGAACATCTACGATACCAGGAACTTTGTATTTTTAAAAATAAGTGCAGGAAACGGTCTGCGTGTGCAGGAAGAAAGCAGCCTGCCCTCAGCCGACTATAGCACCAGTCAATTTGATGATTATTATCGTTTTGAAGAAGAAACGCTGAACGTTTATCACGAATGGTCGAGAACAGAAGGTTCAGGTCAGCAGTGGTTCGGGGATTATTTTAAAGTCGCCCGTAGTTATGATTATGAGAACATCTTCAACATTCCAAACCTGGTCACTTCCACTCCGGTCAAGTTAAATGCAAGAATGCCATTGCGAACCGATGTAACTTCTCGTTTCAACTTGTCCATCAATAGTCAGACCTTCCAGAGTTCTTATGCATCGGCCATTTCCATACTTTCAGGCAAGAACGATAATATTATAGATTATTTCAAATGGGCAACCATTGAGGAAGAGGTTACACTTACTTCAGGAGATATTGATATAACTGTCGAATATCCGCTTCCTGCGACATCCAGTCCCAGCGAAGCCTGGCTGGATTATATCCAGATCAATGCCAGAAGACAATTGACTATGTCCGGTGAACAAATGCACTTCAGGGACATTCAAAGCATCGGACAAAGTTCTACCCAATTTAACTTATCAGGAGCCAGTTCCAATCTGCTCATTTGGGATATCACGGAACCATTGGCTGTAAAAAGACAACAGGCTTCATTGAATGGCGGCACCCTTGAATTCAATGCCGCAACAACCGAATTGAGACAGTTCATTGCATTTGATCCTTCTCAAGCATTATTACAGCCGGGCTTTGTTGACAAGATCGAAAATCAGAATATCCATAGTATTACGGATGCAGATCTGGTGATCCTTTATCCTTTGGCATTCGAGGCTCAGGCCCAGCAATTGGCTCAGCACAGGAGTGCTCATAATAATTATTCGGTAGCTCTGATCCGAATTGATCAGCTGTACAACGAATTTTCCTCTGGACGCCAGGACCCAACCGCGATCAGGGATTTTGCCCGCATGCTCTACGACCGTTCCGATAATTTCAAATATCTCTTACTGTTTGGAGATGCGTCCTTTGATTTCAGAAATATCTATGGTCTGGATTACCATTATATTCCGACTTTTGAGCGGGATAGTGCCAACCCCTTGTTCAACTTTCCAACGGATGACTACGTCGGCATTCTATATCACGAAGTTACCAACGATCCGCTCGGAGGCGACCTGAATGTGGCTGTTGGGCGGTTTCCTGTAGCCAGTGAAGAAGAGGCACAACAAGTTGTGGATAAAGTAATCATGTATGATGAGCATCCGGAACGGATGAGAGACTGGCGCACCAGGATGGTATTTCTGGGTGATGATGAAGATACCGGCACCCATTTTGACGATGCCAACATCGCTGCGGATATCGTTCGTAATGAATTTCCGTCTTTCAATGTTGATAAATTGTTCGTGGATGCCTTCCCCCAGGTTTCAACCTCAGCGGGAGAAAGATCTCCGGACGTTACCTCCAGTTTGAATAAATCCATCTTTAAAGGTGTACTGGCAGTAACCTATCTTGGTCACGGTGGCCCGAAGGGTTGGGCACAGGAAAGAATATTGAATATCTCCGACATTCTGAACTGGAAAAATGAAGAGCATTATCCATTATTTATTACTGCTACCTGTTCTTTCACGGCATTTGATGATCCTGCATTTGTATCCGGAGGGGAAGAGACCTTCCTGAATCCAACCGGAGGAGCGATTGCCTTATTCACTACCACAAGAGCAGTATATGCCAATGCCAATTCTACGCTTACCAATGAGACAGTCCGGCAGTTGTTGACCCCTGATGACGACCATAACAAGACCATGGGAGATATCTTCATTTCAGCAAAAAATGCAGTGGCCAGTGTCACCGGACTGAACTCGAGGAAATTCGCCCTCATGGGAGATCCATCACAGGCAGTGGCCGTTCCACAATACGATATTCTGACTACCAAAATCAATGGAACTGATGTTTCTCAAACGGAACCGGACACCATTAAAGCCCTCGAGCAGGTGGTGATCGAAGGTGTGGTACTGGACGAAGAAGGCAATATTTTTGAAGCCTTTAACGGAACGATCTATCCGACTATTTACGATAAGGATCAGACCTACTCAACCTTGCAGCAGGATCCGGGAAGTCCATACAGAGAGTTCCAGATCCAGAAAAACGTGCTTTTCAAAGGAAGGGCCACTGTTGCTAACGGGCGGTTTTCCTTTACCTGCATCATCCCTAAAGACATCAATTATGAATTCGGCCTCGGAAAGATCAGCTATTATGCGGCGGATACAGACAAGATGATAGATGCGGACGGATACTCAAAGGATATTGTCATTGGAGGCATTTCAGCAGAAGGGTTTACTGATGATCAGGGCCCTAATGTTGAGGTTTTTATGAATACGGAGGACTTTGTCTTTGGAGGAATTACCAATAGTGATCCGACACTTTTGGTTAAGCTCTCTGACGATAACGGAATAAATGTTGTTGGCAACAGTATCGGTCACGATTTGGAAGGTTTGATTGATGACAATACTCAAAACACTTTGGTGCTCAATGATTTTTATGAGGCAGAACTGGATGATTATACCAAAGGTATGGTCAAATATCCATTGTCGGATTTGGAAGAAGGGCGTCACACTATGCGGGTAAAAGCCTGGGATGTTGCCAATAATTCAGCGGAAGGTTATACTGAGTTCGTAGTAGCTTCAGATGCTGGCGTGGCTCTTGAACATGTATTTAATTACCCAAATCCATTTTTTGATCGTACTTGTTTCCAGTTTGACCACAACATGCCCGGCGTGGAAATGGACGTCCTTATAAGGATATATACCGTTTCGGGCAGGCTGATTAAAACTATTGAACAAACCATGATCACAGACGGTGCCATCAGACAGGATGATTGTATTGAATGGGATGGAACTGACGATTTCGGGGACCGGATAGGTAAAGGTGTTTATGCATATAAAGTGCTGACGAGAGTAAGAAACTCCGGAAGTGACGATTTAAAAGGTGAAAGTGCCTTTGAAAAATTAGTTATCCTAAAATAAAAATCGCTTTTTTTCGTAAAAGTGGCAGGGTCTTTGATATACATGATTCTGAAACAGGAATTATTTGAAACTTGCGGGTTGATTGTTCATGCAACAAAAACACCCCAGAAGCAGTAAAACCTAATAGAAACACTGAGGAAACGGTATCCCGGACCAGAAAACGGTTGTTTCCTTATCTCCTCAGTAAGTTAAAACAGCTAGGAAATAGTATATTTGCGTGATTTTTTTAATTACGCCCTAAAGAGAAAATAAAACTAACGATTTATCAGACAAGAAATAAAACACTACAAAATTTAAAACCTGCTTTCCTGCAAATGCAGGCAGACAATCAGATTTAAAATTTTAATTAGATAAATCGGTGTTTAAATATTTTGTAATTCATTTATTAAATGCTTGAATATCTCATGAAGAATTTAATTATTGCTACTTCTTTTTTGATGGTTATGCTCGGCTTTTTCAATTCAGCGGAAGCCCAGTATTGTTATGAGGAAAACGGAAAATACTACAACCTCGACGGAACCCCTTGTACCAATGCTGTATTAACGGCTGTTCCATTTTTACGCATTGTTGCCGATGCACGTTCAGGCGCCATGGGTGATGTTGGTCTGGCCATTTCACCTGATGCCAACGCCATGCACTTCAATGCATCCAAACTTGCTTTTATTGAAGATAATGCCGGTCTATCTGCCACCTATACCCCCTGGCTAAGATCATTAGGGCTGAATGATGTTTACCTTGCTTACCTGTCAGGGTTTATTAAGGTCAACGATCTACAGGCTTTCGGTTACGGATTGCGTTACTTCTCCCTGGGTAGCATTCAGTTTACTGATGCCAACGGTATGGCTTTGAATACTGGTAAACCTAATGAATTTGAAGTGGCCCTTGCTTATTCCCGTAAATTGACGGACAATTTCTCAGCGGCTTTGACTGGAAAATTCATCTACTCAAACCTCGCCTCAGGTCAACAGACAGAAGGTGGTGATGTAATCGAACCAGCTCTTGCAGGTGCAGCGGATCTTTCCGTTTTTTATAAAAATGAATTGAAATCCGGAGACAATCTTAACTTCGGATTAGCCATCACTAATATCGGTTCCAAGGTAACCTATACACGTTCATTGCTCAAAGACTTCATTCCTACTAACCTTGGAATTGGAGCTGCCTATGAATGGAATATTGATGACTACAACACGCTTACTATTGCTACTGATATAAATAAACTGATGGTTCCTACACCATGTCAGGGAGATGATTGTGATACGGACGGCAATGGTCCTGATTACAAAGAGATCGGATCTATCGCGGGTATGTTTTCTTCCTTTGGTGATGCGCCGGAAGGGTTCAGTGAAGAATTGAAAGAGTTGATGTACTCAGTAGGTGTTGAATACTGGTATGATCAGCAATTTGCTGTAAGAGCAGGATACTTCTCAGAGCACGCTCAGAAAGGAAACAGAAAATATTTCACTGTAGGTCTTGGTTTGAAATACAACATTTTCGGAATGAATATTTCCTACCTCGTACCAACAACTACACAGCGTAACCCGCTGGATAATACTTTGCGTTTCTCCTTATTGTTCGACTTCAGCGCTTTTGATGCGGACGAGTAGGGAATGATTGCTGCTGGTTACTAGTTGCTGGTT
>QQUB01000148.1 GCA_008501835.1 Bacteroidota bacterium | reverse complement strand
CCCTTCGCCTCCTTGATCCCTGTATGGAGAGCCGCGCCTTTACCTTTATTTACTTCATGTTTGTAATAACTAATAGGAAGATCAGGGTTAGCATCCATATATCGTTTCACTGCACCCTCAGTATCATCCGAGGAACAATCATTGACTATAATGACTTCTTTTGACAGTCCGCCAATCAGGTCAACGGCCTTTACTTTATTCAAAATTAAATGAATGGTTGGTTCCTCATTATAGGCTGGAATAATGATTGAGAGTGTCTGACTCATAAATTTTCTGATTTAAGAATCGCAAATATCCCAATATATGTGGAATTACCCATCTATTTTACGATTTTTATACAGGGTTGGGTAAAAACTCAATTTTTCTAAATCATTATCGAAAATGATATGCGTAAGGGTTGAAAAATAGAGTTTTTACCCATGAATGATTTAAGAAACATGAAGCACCCGGGGACTTTTTACAAAATCTCCATCGTTCCTTTCGAATTTTGGCAAAAGTCAAAGTTCGGAGTATTTTATTACAGCGTGGTTTTGAAACACTTGAACAGTATTCCAATTTGCCTAATAATCGTACATGTGATATTTGGTGGCGGATGCCCTAAAATCTTGCTGTTTGACGGAGGAGTTTAGATTTTCTAGAGTTTTTGTTTTACTTTTGGGGCAATGCCAAAAGTAAATGCCCAGCCGGCACGAGGCGATATTAGGATAAAGCACAAAGCACTGTTTTCCAACCCCTTAAACAAAGATTTTATCCTGTTTAATCCTCGAGCAACAATTAAAAATTTGGAACAATTTTTTTCTGGTTTCGAAAAAATCCAATTTCAAAAATTCGGAATAACTCATGTTTATCATTAAAGATTTATTTTTTAATCCATCATAGAGAGAATTTCAACCATATGAAAAACCTGCTTTTCCACTATGCTTAGATCGAAAAAAACAAATTTGTTCTTTCTGATGGTAATAGTCATTTATCTGACTTCCTTTTTTCTCTACGGGAAATGGGATGTGGGCATCATTGGAGGTGGAGACAGTTGGGGTTACAATGCCTATTTACCTGCCCTTTTTATTCATCACGATCTTGACAATCTGAAAAAGACTTATGGCAAAAGAAGCGACTACCATCGTGGTTTTGAATCCGGAACTGTAAACCCGCTTGGCACTGATGTCGCCTTACATATTGGTAACGACAAACAGGTGATAAAATACACCATGGGTGTGGCCATATTGCAGGCTCCCTTCTTTTTCCTTGGGCACCTGACAGCAAAAATTTTCAATTATCCTGCAGACGGGTATTCCACACCATACATCATTTCCGCCTTATTGGCTTCCATTTTTTACGCCTTCCTTGGATTGTGGTTCCTTATGAAAGTGTGGCGTAAATTGTTTTCAGAAAATGCAGTTATTCTATTGTTACTGGGGATTACCCTCGCAACTAATTTATACTATTTCACCATTTATAACGGTGGTATGGCTCATGCCTACCTTTTCGGTCTTTATGGGTTGTTGATGTATGGCACAGTTAAATTCTATGATAAGCCGGGCTGGAAAGCCGCCCTGCTCATAGGGGTTTCTGCTGGTATGATCACCCTCATCAGACCTGTGGAAATATTCTGCCTTTTCATTCCTCTTTTGTATGGAATCAAGGGAATTGGGCAAAGATTTAGATTCATTGCAGATAATTGGAAATTATACCTGATTGCCGCAGGAGGCTACGCCGTTATTGGAACATTTCAAATGATTTACTGGAAAAGTATTACGGGGGAATGGATATTTTACAGTTACGGTAATGAAGGGTTCAACTTCAGGGATCCCAATATTCTCAGCGGACTGACCAGTTTCCAAAATGGCTGGCTGGTTTACACCCCCATTATGATCCTCGCTATTTTAGGAGGGCTGTTTTTGCTAAAAAGAAGAGAATGGTTCTGGCCTATCCTGTTTTTCATGCCCATTCACATTTACATAACTTACAGTTGGTGGTGTTGGTATTACATAAATGGCTTTGGATCACGTCCAATGGTAGAAACCTACGCATTGATGAGTATCCCGCTTGGATTCCTGCTCAACTGGATGGTAAAAAAGACATGGAGTAAATTTCTGGCCATTGGTCTGGTAAGTCTTTTTGCTATTTTGAACCTCTTCCAAACCTATCAGCTTTCTTTGGGAATCATGTGGTCAGAAACAGCCTCAAAAGCCTATTATATTTCAACTTTTGGGAAAACGACCCTGGATTATCAGGACCTGATTCATTATGAATCCAATGAATTGCAACCCAATCCGGAAAAATACACCATGATAGCAGAGATCTACGCCAATACCTTTGAAGATTCTCTGGATGAGCATTATCAAAAGGAAATAACACATGAAGGAAATTTTGCATTCAAACTAACCAAAGAAAAAACCTATTCTCCGGGTTTATCCGCCACGCTGAAAGAATTGAATGCCCAATCAGGTCAATATTTCCGGATCAGTGCCTGGTGTTATAAAGAGACCAGGGAACCCTCCTGGTGGCGAATGTCTACCATGGTAGGTTATTTTGAAAGAGGTGGTAATATTCACAAATACAATCATACCTGGATTGGAAATAAACTCAAAAACCGGTGGATGAGCCTTTGGGGTGGTCAGGCCGGTGTTTGGGATGAAGTGGTATTTTTTGTAAAGGTTCCACCAAAGGCAAAAGAGACGGACATTTTTAAAGCCTTCATTCAAAACTCCAATGGTAACCCTGTTTATGTGGATAATTTGAAGGTGGAACTATGGGATAAACGATGACCAATGAAACTGTCTTTTATATCCATATTAGTTTATTTTTTGATTTTGCTTTCAGGATCCCTGGAAGCCCAGCAATTCAACTTCCAAACCTGGTCAATAGATGATGGGCTGGCCCAATCTCAGGTTTTCTCCATGTTGGCCGACAGCCGAGGATATCTCTGGCTGGGAACCAATGGAGGAGGATTGAGCCGGTTTGACGGAGAAAGGTTTGAGAATTTCTCCAGAAAAGACAACCTCCCCGGAAGTTATATTTATGCGATAATAGAGGACAACAGCGGAAATCTTTGGATAGGCACGGATAAGGGATTATGCCTTCACGACGGGTTGGAGTTCAAACCATTTTATCTGGACAGCCTTGGAGTTCAAACCATTTCAAGTCTGGAAAAAGATTCTACCGGAGCCATTTGGATCGGTACAGCCTTAGGGTTGGTTAAATTTCAAAACAACACCTTTGCCTTTAAAAACGAATTACTGCCAACTACAACCAACAACCTTGCCCTACATAGTCTTTTTAAAGATTCCAAAGGCAATCTGTGGGCCGGTCTTGAAAATCAGGTGGTAAGAATCGGACAAAATAACAAAGCCTGGACCTATAGTACCGGGTACACAGGAGGAAGAGTTTATGACATAACTGAAGACCATGAGCAAAATATTTGGTTGGCTACCTTTAGGGGAGCCTATCGTTTTGATGACTCCACCTTCACCAGGTTAACCGTTTCGGACGGATTACCTTCCAATTTCGTTCAGGCCGTTTTCGTTGATGACCACAAAAACATTTGGCTGGGTTTCCAAAACAGGGGCATAACAATCTTCAACCCTCAGGATTCCACCATCACTAATTTATCTGAAAATGATGGCCTGTCCAAAAACGATGTTCGGTGCCTTTCACAGGATCGCTGGGGCAATATTTGGATTGGTTCCTCAGGAGGAGGTATTAGCAAGTATTCCGGTCAGCAATTCGAACACTTTAACCGAACCAACAAACTGGTTGCCAACAGGATTTATGCCATTTTTCAGGACACTGCAAATAATCTCCTCATAAGTGCCTCTAATCGCGGGTTTTCTGAAATAACGGATTCCGTACTGATCCACCATGGAGCTTCCAGCGACTTCATTGATGTAGCCGTAAAAGCTTTATTCAAAGATAGCAGAGGCAATACCTGGGTAGGTACCGAAGGGAAAGGCTTGGCCACAATTGATTCCACAGG
>QQUB01000466.1 GCA_008501835.1 Bacteroidota bacterium | reverse complement strand
AAATATTATGTAATTGCTGTTCAGTACATCGCTCAGGCGGATGAGAACATGTTCCTGTTGGCTTCTGAGGAGTTCAACTACTTCGCAATGAACTACCTGACTGACTCATTGAATACCAATGACAACACCTACCCTATCCAGTATGCTTCTGCATTGGACGTAGGTAACTCAGGTGAGTACTTCATTCTTGGATTTGGTTTTGACATCGTACCTTTGGTTCGCATGAGTATTGGTAATAATGATGACTTGACTGGAGATGCCATCGTTGGACTTACGGAAACTATCCTTCCTGAAGGTTCAGTTGGTGTATTCCCTAATCCAGTTGACAGAGTAGCTAACGTTGAATTTAACCTCAACGAAATGTCTGAGAATGTAACCATCGATATATTCGACCTGACAGGAAAACTGGTTAGCAGAACAAAACATCAAAATGTTCATAACCAAACTGTCAACGTAAACGTTGCAAACTTAGCAGCAGGAAACTACAAAATGAGAGCCCGCACTGATGCAGGTATCAAAACAGTTAACCTGTCTGTACAGAGATAATTTTGATCTGATTTAGATTAAAAAATTAAGGGCCTGCGATTCATGAATCGCAGGCCCTTTTTATTTCCGTAGCTCAGACTTTAGTCCGAGATTAACAACCAATATCCGCCAGAGCTTCCTTTATCTTTTTGATCCTGGCAGTTCCATCAGCCAACTTTTTCCGTTCCAGTTCAACAACCTTTTCCGGAGCGTTATTGACGAATTTTTCGTTACCCAGCTTTTTCTCAACTGTTCTAACGAACCCTTCCTGATACTCCAGCTCTTTGGTCAAACGCTGGCATTCTTCTTCCTTATTGATCTCCTGATTCAATTCAACGAAGAATTTATGCGTTTTAACAATGAATGAAACGCTATTGTCAATGCTGTCGTCGGTCATATCCAAGCTTTCCAGGAATGCCATTTTCATGACCATGGATTTCATACCTTCAGATTCCAGCAGTTCGGCGAGATCATCGGATGTTTGTCCATGAACCTTTAATGGTTCTTTCTGCTTTATTCCATTATTATTCCTGACATCCCTGACACCGGAAACAATCGCTTTGGCCAATTCGATCTCATCAATAAAATGATTATCGTAATCTCCCGCTTCCGGCCAATGGCTTACGATGCAATCATCACCCGCTGCTCTATCACGTAAATTGTGCCAAACCTCCTCTGTTACAAATGGCATAAACGGATGGAGAAGGACCATCATCTTTTCAAACATGGCAATGGATCTGTCATAAGTCTCCCGATCAATCGGAGCCTGATAAGCTGGCTTGATCATTTCAAGGTACCAGGAACAGAAATCAGACCAGATGAACTTGTACAGCTCCATGATAGCATCTGATAAACGGTATTCATCCATCTGTTTGTTCAGATGTTCAATCAGCCGGTTCATCTTTTGTTCCAACCAGTCGCCAGCTAGTTTATTAATGGCTGCAGTAGATGCATCAACCGGTTCATCAACGATTTCCCAGGTATTCAGCAAGTTTAAGGCGTTCCACATTTTGTTGCAGAACTTCTTCCCCTGATCACAGAGTTTACTTTCATTGAGAGCCATACCTGTTTTAGGGTCGATCGGAGCATCAAAAATGATATCGTTACCAGCAGCAGCACTGGACAACATTCCAAATCTAACACCATCTGCTCCGTAGGTATCGATCAAAGAAAGTGCATCAGGAGAGTTACCTAATGACTTACTCATTTTGCGCTTTTTGGAATCCCGAACCATTCCAGTGAAATAAACATCATGGAAAGGCATAGTTCCTTTTTTAGCGACGGTCTCTTTTCCGAGAAGATCTTCTCCCCATTCGTAACCGGCCATGATCATTCTGGCTACCCAGAAAAACATGATATCCCATCCGGTTACCAAAACATTGGTCGGATAATAATAGGCAAGGTCATTCTCTTTTTCAAACCCATCAAATACCGTCAGTGGCCATAACCAGGAAGAGAACCAGGTATCTACTACATCTTCATCTCTGGATAAGTCTGAAACAGTAAGATCATTTTTACCAGTCGCTTTTTTAGCCTGCTCAAGGGCCTCTGTTTCATTTTCTGCAACAAAGATCTGGTCATCATGATACCAGGCAGGAATTTGCTGTCCCCACCATAACTGACGGGAAATACACCAATCTCTTACATTTTCTTCCTTGAGCCAGCTGTAGAACATATTCCACATTCCGCTCGGGAAAAAACTTACCTCGTCCTTTTTAACAGCTTCCAGTGCAGTCACTGCAAATTCATCCATTTTAAGGAACCATTGCAGGGTTAATCTGGGCTCAATGATGGCATCGGTTCTTTCGGACCGTCCAACTTTATTTTTGTAATCTTCAATCTTAACGAGGTGGCCGGCTTCTTCGAGATCTTTCATGATCAGTTTACGAGCTTCAAAGCGATCCTTTCCAACAAAAAGTTGTGCTGCTTCGCTTAGCGTACCATCTTCATTTAAAGTATCAATTACCTCAAGATTATGACGTTCTCCGATCTCATAATCGTTCATGTCATGCGCAGGAGTGATCTTAAGACAACCGGTTCCGAATTCCATGTCAACATATCTGTCGGCGATAATTGGAATTGCCCTTCCGATCAGAGGTACCAATGCCTTTTTGCCGTGGAGATGCATAAAGCGTTCATCCTTTGGATTTACCGCAATGGCTGTATCTCCTAAAATGGTTTCAGGACGTACAGTGGCAATGGTAACATATTCATCTTCCGTTCCTTCGATTTTGTAACGCAGGTAGTACAATTTGGAATTCTCTTCAGAATGGATAACCTCTTCATTGGACAATACTGTTTTGGCAACAGGATCCCAATTGGTCATACGAAGCCCACGATAGATTTTGCCTTTGTTATAAAGATCAACGAAAACCTTGATAACCGCATCAGATAATTTCGGCTCCATCGTGAAACGGGTCCGTTTCCAATCGCAGGAAGCACCAAGTTTTTGAAGCTGATCAAGGATGATTCCTCCGTACTTGTCTTTCCATTCAAAAGCGTATTTCAGGAAGTCCTCTCTGGATAGATCAGATTTTTTTATGCCTTTTTCACGCAACATTTTTACCACTTTAGCTTCCGTAGCAATCGAAGCATGGTCAGTACCCGGTACCCAGCAGGCATTGTACCCCATCAAACGGGCGCGTCTGATAAGAATATCCTGAACGGTGTTGTTCAACATATGTCCCATATGGAGGACGCCAGTAACGTTAGGTGGAGGAATTACAATGCTATAAGGTTCTCTGTCATCAGGTTCAGAATGGAAATAATCTTTTTCCATCCAATAGTCGTACCATTTTTTCTCAGTCTCTTTTGGTGAGTACCGTGTGGATAGTGACATGTAAAGGTTTTTATTTGTAATGAAAAGCTTTAGAGTAATTATTCCAAAGCAACACTAATTATTCAGTTTTCGTTCCCGAACCATTTTAAAATCAGTCAAAAACAATCAGGTTTTTCCTGAACAGAAAATACTGCTCGGAAAATGCCGCAAATATAGGATTTTTTTAAAGAGGAAATATCAAATAATCAGGTTTTTAAAATGCATCCACGTAAAATTGAATTATTACCAAATAAAGCCACCAATACACGAATTATTTTGGTTTCTGGATAATACGAAGAAAAATTTCACGTGACCAATAACAGTTATTTTACAATTAGAAGAAATCCTTCACTTTATCTGAAGTCGTCAGTTGCTCTTCATTCAGCATAACCTGGCTTAACCCTTCCATTTTAGGCACTTCATATTTATAGAAAAATTTCATGGTGTGCAATTTAGCCTGATGAAAATCGTCATCTTGTTTTTCCACCAAAAATCTGCTGGAAACGATTCCCATCTTTAACCATTGCCATGCTACAACCAGGGTACCCGCAAATTCCATAAAGACCGTCGCATCAGCTAAAAATGCTTCCAGGTTACCTTTTTGGGCAAAAGCAGCCAAATGTCTGAATACTTTATCGGTCAAACGCATCTTATCACCTAACACTTTGGCATATGGAATCAGTGTATTATACTCTAAAGCTTCATGAATAGTCTCTTCAATAGCCATAACCAAAAGATCAACTGCGCGGCCATTCTTCATAACCATTTTCCTACCCAACAGATCAAGGGACTGTATACCGGTTGTCCCTTCATAAATTGACATGATCCTGATATCCCTGTAATATTGCTGCAAGGGAAAGTCCATACAATATCCATAACCACCAAGCACCTGGAGACCTGTATTGATGGCTCGTTGTCCAGCTTCAGCAGGATAGGTTTTGGCGATGGGCGTAAGTAATTCGAGCAACATATGGTAATCCCCGTTTTTATTATCTGTTGCCTCCCTGTAAAGATCATCCAGCCGAGCGCACTCAAATAATAAGCTCATGGCACCCTCGGTAATGGCCTTTTGAAGCAGCAACATTCTTTTTACATCAGGATGATTGATAATAAGCGTTTGTCCCTCCTTTTTCCCGGAAGGCTTCAAAGAAATTCCCTGGGATCTTTCATTGGCGTATTGCAATGAAGCATAGTAAGCTGCTGTCGCAGTGGAAGCTGCTGTCGCGCCTACGTCAATACGGGCAGCATTCATCATCTGGAACATATACTTTAATCCCTGATGAGGTTCTCCTACGAGCCAGCCCCTGCAATCTTCATTTTCACCGTAAACCAAATGTGTGGTTGCATAACCCCTCTGGCCCATTTTCTGGAAATCTCCGGCTGTGATTACATCATTCGGTTCTAAAGCCCCATTTTCTGCTGGTCGATATTTGGGAACTACAAAAAGCGAAATCCCTTTGGTCCCCTCAGGTGCACCTTCGATTCTGGCCAGCGTCAGGTGAATAAAGTTTTCCGCATGCTGGTGATCTCCACCTGAGATAAAGATTTTTTGTCCACTTATTTGATAATATCCTTGACCGGTTGGTTTAGCAGATGTGGTCAGGAAGGATAAAGAACTGCCTGCCTGGGGTTCAGTTAGAGCCATGGTACCCATCCATTTACCGGCCACCATATTGGGTATATAAGTTTGCTTAAGTTCCTCATTTCCAAAAGAAAGAATCAAATTGGCAGAACCTGTGGTCAGATTCAGATAACCTACTGCACTATTATTAGCAGCTTCCAAAATATGATTACCGGCCAGGAATATGCTTTCAGGAACCTGTAATCCTCCATATTCATAATCAAACCCTGGTCCGAACCAGCCTAATTCAGCAGCTTTTGGAATAATATTTCCCAATTGAGGATGAGCTACTACCCCGCCATTTTCATACCTGACGGGATCAATATCCATTGCAGTAAAATACGGAAACAACTCCGCGTCAGCAAAATCCTTTATCGACTGCAAAAACATTTCAATGGATTCACGGTCATACTCCTGAAATCGTTCAAGATGGAATAACTCTTCTGCTTTATGAACCTCAAAAAGCCAGAAAAGCAGGTTTCGCATACTCATATACTTATTAGCCATGGGTTAGGATTTTTGATTGAAGATTGAAAAATGCAGATTTTTTAGGATTGAACACGGTATTCTCCCTCAAACACCTGTACAGCTGGTCCTATCAGCCAAATGTCTTCAAACCCATTGGAGGTCTTTTTGAACTTGACTTTCAGGTTCCCACCTTTTGCTTCTACCGGCAAATCGTAATCTCCCGAAGCAGAAGAGTGAATGTAATGGGCTATTGTCGAAGCCACAATCCCTGTTCCACAGGATAGGGTTTCATCCTCTACTCCCCTTTCGTATGTGGCTACTTTGATTCCATCAGGTTCCGGTTCTACAAAATTGACATTAGTTCCCTTTTCCTTAAATCTGTCAGAATACCGTATTTTCCGACCCTCATCAAATACATCAAAGTTTGCCAGGTTCTCTACAAACCTTACATAGTGAGGAGAACCGGTATCCATGAAAAAAAATCCATCTGCTTTTTCAATAGCAGAAACTTCGAGCATTTTTAATTCAATGGCACTTTTCCCTACTTTGGCTTCATGAGGACCATCAACAGCTAAAAAGGAGGTCTTTTTTCCAATTTTTCCAAGAAAATGGGCAAAGGCCACAATACATCTCCCTCCGTTTCCGCACATAGACCCCTCATATCCATTGGCATTGAAATATTTCATTTCAAAATCATAGGATTCATGGTTTTGCAACAGGATCAAACCATCCCCTCCTATCCCAAACCTGCGATCACACATCAAACTGATCAGCTTATGGTTTTCAGCATCAAAATGCTTTTCCCAGTCATCGATCATTATGAAATCATTACCGGTTCCGTGGTATTTATAAAAATGAATCGTTTCTTTCATAATAAAAACAAAAATCAATTTTCGGTTTTTAGGGTATCTACCTGTTCATATTTTTCACGCTCTTCATCCGTCATTCCAAAAGGTACGTCCAGCGTAAGATGCCGGATGACCGCAAAAGCTATCAACAGGAGCAGAAAAATACCTCCGTAAAGATTAAATTTCTTCCCAAAAAGCGGTTCCACTTCCCGCTTTTCATTCTTTGTTTGGTCTTCTTGCATAATGTATTTTAATAAGTTCAAATTCCAACTGCCATAAAAGTAGAAGTAAATTGACTGAATACCAAAAATTGATTGTTCAGGGAAAACAAAAAGGTTAAGTATTTTTATCATTTTATTTTCCCTATTTTAGCCCCCAAAATTCAAACTGTGATAAAAGCAACCAATATTCATAAATCCTATGGCTCCCTGCATGTATTGAAAGGGGTCGATCTTCATATTAAAAAAGGAGAAGTTGTATCCATCATCGGGAAGTCGGGAGCTGGAAAAAGTACCCTGCTTCACATACTGGGAACGCTTGATAAAGCCAATGAGGGCAATCTGCTCGTACATGACGAAGATGTGTTCAAATTGAACCAGAAACAATTAGCGGCTTTCAGGAATAAAAACATTGGTTTCATCTTTCAATTTCACCATTTACTGCCTGAATTTACTGCCTTGGAAAACGTTTGTATCCCTGCATATATTCAGAAGAAATCTGTAGCGGACACAGAACATCGGGCCAAAGAACTACTTGATTATCTCGGTCTTTCTGAAAGATTGACCCACAAGCCGGCACAGCTTTCCGGTGGGGAACAACAAAGAGTTGCAGTGGCCAGATCATTGATCAACAATCCGGGCATCATTTTTGCCGATGAACCGTCAGGAAACCTTGACACCATTTCTTCCAAAGAACTTCATCAGTTAATTTTTAAACTGAGAGATGACTTTAACCAAACTTTCGTAATAGTTACCCATAATCTGGAACTCGCCAAAATGAGTGACAGAATTCTGGAGATGGAAGATGGTTTGATAAAAAATACATGAATTTATTTTATAGGCCCTAAGGAATCATGAGCTAACTAAACACCATTGATGGAAAATAAAACGACAGAACAAAAATTTCGACAACAGAACAAACCTGTAAAAGAGCATCTTAAAGAACTTTTTGCTGCTACCAGGGAGTGGTTTTCGGCGCTATTGGACCTTCAGCATGGCTTGAGCAGGGAAGGTACTATTATTGCCATTAAGAACAACAAAAGAATGCGTGGGGCTAACGCATGGATGCTCATGTGTTCCATCATGATCGCCTCTCTTGGCCTGGATCTCGATTCAGCAGCTGTCATTATCGGGGCCATGTTGATCTCACCGCTTATGGCTCCCATTCTTGGTATCGGGCTTGCTGTTGGGATCAATGATCGTGAAGCACTGACTATCTCTTTAAGACATTTTACCATCGCTATTTTAATCGCACTGATTACAAGTACCTTCTATTTTTATATAACCCCGTTAGGGCAACCAACCAGTGAGATCCTAAAAAGGACAAGTCCAAATTTGCTCGATAGCCTGGTGGCTGTTTTTGGTGGTTTAGCGGGAATTATTTCTATCTCGAGGAAAGAACAGTCAAATGCCATTCCGGGTGTAGCCATTGCTACTGCATTAATGCCACCATTGTGCGTGAGTGGTTATGGCCTGGCCAACGGAAACTGGCCGGTAATGCTCAATGCTTTTTATTTATTTTTCCTCAACTCCTTTTTTATTGCTCTGACGACTTATATCATAATAAGGTTATTAAGATTTCCTTTCAAATCACATCTTAATGAAAAGGATGCCCGAAGAACGAGGATCATCATTACGGTTTTCAGCATGATCATCATCCTTCCCAGTGCAAAGATCCTGCGTGACCTGATCGTTTTTCAAAGAGATAAGGAAAAGGCAGAAATGTTTATCGATGATCACTTCGAAGAGAACTGCATTGATTTTTCTCTTGTCAAAGGAGATACGAGTAATCAACTAGTCCTTGAATTACTCGGGCGAAGTATCACCCCGGATTCTCTTCAGTATTTTAACGATTTGCTGGCTTCTGATTATAATCTCGAAAATACTAAGCTGAGTTTTGTCCAGGATAACACCTTGCGACTTGAAAAGATCAATAAAATGCAGCTGGAGTTGTCCAACCTTGGAAAGATTGCCAACCAGTTGGAAAGTGCCAATAAAATTCAATCCGCCCAGGAAACACAGATCACTGAATTAAGCCAGAAAATCGACAGTATTAATGCGATCAGTATCCCCTTCAAATCTATTGGAGATGAGCTTAAAACAATATTTCCAAAACTGGATGAAGTTGGATTTGCCAATGTAGAAAAAAGTGTATTTGAAAAGGAAACCGTTACTATTCCGTTATTCATCGTTAGGTGGAATAGAAATACCCCAATATACCAAAGGCGAAATGATGAAAAGAAGATCTATGATTTTCTGATAAAAAGAGCGGACCTCGACACACTTCAAATAATTGCCTATTAAACTAATAAAATGAATGCATTAATCCTCGTTGACCTCCAAAATGATTTTTGTCCGGGTGGAGCATTAGCGGTAAATGAAGGAGACCAGACCATCCCGATCGCCAATAAATTAATGGAGCATTTCGATCTCGTTGTTGCTACTCAGGACTGGCATCCCATAGATCATGGAAGCTTTGCCGCCAACAACCCGGAAAAACAAATTGGAGAACTACATGAACTCGGAGGTCTTCCTCAGGTCATGTGGCCGGTTCATTGTGTTCAGGAAACTGTTGGCGCGGAATTTGTAGATGAACTGAACAAGGAAAATATTACGAAGGTATTTGTGAAAGGTACAGACAGGAACATTGACAGTTATTCCGGTTTTTTTGATAATGATCATAAGAAGGCAACCGGACTGCACCAATACCTTCAGTCAAATCAGGTTGAAAAGGTATATGTTATGGGATTAGCCTTAGATTATTGTGTGAGATTTACAGCGATTGACGCAGCAAATCTCGGGTATAAAACCTACCTTGTTCAGGACGGATGTCGAGGTGTGGGGTTAAAGGAAGAAGATATCCCGAATGCGTTGAATGAAATGACTGAAAAAGGAGTTATCATAATCAACTCTGAAGAAATTAAAAACTACCTGTAGAAGATTTTTGAATTTTACTTCATTGGAAATGAGTAATTCACGTGCAAAAATATTTTTGTGATAAAAATGGATAACTGGAAGAAATGGATTAGTGGAATAGAGTACTCTTTCCCATCTGAATTTGGAATAAAATTGCACTATTATCAAAATTATCCGATTAAATTTTAAGACTTACTATTAGGCTTTACTCGACTAAAAAATAATTACAGAATAATTAAATAAGACTGAATATGATTTCAACAGCCAAATTATCGTCCCAGGAACTCATGCAGCTTGAAGATGTTAACGGCGCACATAACTACCATCCGCTGCCAGTAGTATTATCCATAGGAGAAGGCGTTTACGTTTGGGACGCAGAAGGAAAAAAGTATTATGACTTTTTATCAGCATATTCCGCGGTAAATCAGGGACATTGCCATCCCAAAATCATTGATGCCCTGGTCGAACAGGCAAAAACACTTACGCTTACTTCCCGGGCCTTTTATAATGACATGTTAGGGCCATACGAAAAATACATCACCGATTTTTTTGGTTACGACAAAGTCCTTCCAATCAATACGGGTGTTGAAGCGGTAGAAACCGCTCTTAAACTTTGCCGCAAGTGGGCCTATAAGGTAAAGGGCGTTCCGGTTAACCAAGCCAAGATCATTTTTGCAAGTGCCAACTTCCATGGCCGCACACTTGGAGTAATTTCGGCCTCTACCGACCCGGACTCTACCGGTGGTTTTGGTCCTTATATGCCTGGTTATCAAATTATTCCTTATAATGACCTTGCGGCATTGGAGGAAGCTCTGCAGGACCCAAATGTAGCCGGATTCATCGTTGAACCGATCCAGGGGGAAGCAGGCGTTGTTGTTCCGGATGAAGGTTACCTTCCAGGTGCATATGATTTGTGCAAAAAACATAATGCCCTATTCATCGCCGATGAAGTACAGACCGGTATTGCAAGAACAGGAAAACTCCTGGCTTGTAATTATTTTGAATTCAAACCGGACATCCTTATTCTAGGCAAGGCACTTTCCGGAGGTGTGTTCCCTGTTTCAGCAGTATTGGCAAGAGATGAGATCATGTTAACTATTTTACCCGGAGAACATGGATCTACTTTCGGTGGAAACCCGCTTGCATGCGCTGTTGCGATGGCTGCCCTTGAAGTGGTTCGTGAAGAAAACCTGGCTGAAAATGCCATGAGACTTGGTGAAATATTCCGCAGCAGAATGCAGAAGGAGCTTGTTGATAAAACCGATATGGTTACCCTCGTCAGAGGAAAAGGTCTGCTTAATGCCATTATCATCAACGACACTGAAGACAGTAAAACAGCCTGGAATATGTGTGTAAAACTGGCAGAGAACGGATTGCTGGCCAAACCTACTCACGGTAACATCATCCGCTTCGCACCACCATTGGTAATGACTGAAGAACAACTCAATGAATGTTGTGATATCATCATTCAAACCATTATTAATTTTGAGGAATAGGTAAAAAATAGCCCTTTACATGTTGTAAAAACGTGGTAAAGATGACTCAAAAGTTAAAGGTTTGAACAATAAAAGCACACATTAAAATAGTTTAAGAGATGTTTTGGAGCCTCCCGGGGTTCCAAAGCATTTAGCTATGATACTATTCTGAATAAAATACCTGAAATAATGATCAAAAGAATTTTTTTGTCTTTTGCGACATCCCTGGTTTTCACTTTTATGTTTGCCCAGGAAACAACTGTTTATACAGAAGCGGCAAGAGCTTATAAATCAGGAGAAGAACTACTCGCCAAAGGCCTATTCGCTAAAGCTCAAAGCGAATTCGAAACGGCTATAAACCTGCTTTTACCAGTAAACGAAACTGCTAACCGCAAGCTACTCGCCAAAGCCGAATTTTAACACGCAAAATGTGCCGTACTGATGGAACAGCCGGACGGAGAAAAACTCATGCTGGATTTTATCAGGGATTACTCCCCTGACCCCATAGCCAACGAAGCGCTGATAGAGGTGGCTAATTTTTATTACAACTCCAGGGATTACAAAAAAGCATTGGAGTTTTACAATAAAGCTCCATTATCAGGCTTAAACAAAAAACAACGTGCTGAAGTAAAGTTCCGCCAGGGATATTGCTTGTTCGTCGATCAAAAATTTTCAGCGGCCAAATCCAGATTCAGAGATATTGCCAATTACGATAGTGAATACCAGGCCCCGGCCAATTACTACCTGGGGCTGTGTTATTTCTTTGAAGGCGACTACAATAGTTCCATCAAGCACCTGCGTGTGGCTGAAAGGTCCAGAAGGTACCAACCACACATTCCCTATTACCTGTCTCAGATCTATTTCGCCCAAAGACGTTATCAGGAACTCATTGATTACGCTGAGCCTAAACTCAATGGGCGTGGCCTTAGAAACACTACCGAAATATCACAATTGGTAGGACAGTCCTACTTTGAACTTGGTAATTACGCCAAAGCTCTTGATTACCTGCGGTACTATGCTGAACGAAGCAGAAAGATGCGTGAGGAGGAATTTTATCAGCTAGGATTTACTGAGTATCAGATGGGTAACTACAAGAGAGCTGCTCAAAGTTTTGAGGAACTCAATGGAATAGATTCAAAACTTGGTCAATCTGCAATGTACTACCTGGCCGACTGTCATTTGAGAACCGGAAATAAGAGAGCTGCCCGAACAGCCTTTGCAAGTGCCAAACGAATGGATTATGACCTCCAGCTACAGGAAGAGGCCAAATTCAACTATGCCAAACTCTCTTATGAATTAAAAGATTCCAGGGAAGCTATCAGTACCCTTCAGTCTTTCCAGCCGGAATCAAAGTACTACCCGGAAGCACAGAAACTGATGAGTGAGATCTTCCTGAGTTACAGGGACTATCAGCAGGCAATGGAGATCATAGAAAAGTTACCGAATAAAACTCCTGATATTCAGGAAAGCTACCAAAAGGTTACCTTCTTCAGAGCCTTACAATTGCTCCAAAAAGGTGATACTGAAGGTGCAACGAATCTGCTTAACCGGTCACTGCAGTTCCCAATGGATACCAAGACCAAGGCTCTGGCTATTTATTGGCAGGGAGACATTGCCCACCGGGAAGGTCAATATGAGACAAGTATTCGCAAAATGGATCAGTTCCTGACCATGGCCCGAACACTCTCCGGACTTCCGGATGAATCCTCTGTATTCACGGCCAATTATATTCAGGGGTATAATTATCTGAAAAAAGAAAATTATACAGCTGCCGTAAACTTCTTTGACGAGACGGTTGCAGCCATCAAAAGAAATAAATCCTTTATTAAGAATAAAGAAGTCTCCAACAATGTCTTAGGGGACGCTACAGTGAGAGCCGGAGACTGTTATTTCAAACGGAACAACTACAACAGAGCCGTATCATACTATGACCAGGCGGTAAACAATCGGTATACCGGTTTCATTTACGCCTTATATCAAAAGGCCGTCATTGAAGGTTTGAGAGGCCGCACAACAGAAAAAATCCTGGCATTGGAAAGAATTCCTAGCGATTATCCAAATTCGGAATATGCAGATGATGCCCTTTTCCAATTAGGTGTAACTTATCAGGAGATAAATAAACTCAATAACGCTGCAGGACCTTTAAGAGAGCTTGTCCAGAATTATAGAGAGAAATCCGATCTCATCAATCAGGCGCTTATCCAGTTAGGATTGATTAGTTATAACCAGGGTAATCTTCAGGCCGCAATAAATTATTATAAGCAGGTATTCTCCAATAACCCTACTCCGGAGGAAGGTAAGCTCGCATTGGCAGCTTTGGAAGAGATCTACGTTCAGGATCTCGGCCAGTCTGATGCCTACTTTGCATTCCTGGAAACGATTCCTGGATATAAGATCGATAGTGACGGAAGGGATGCAATCGACTTCAAGGCTGCGGAATCTCAGTATGAGAGAGGAAACTACGCCCGTGCCATTCAGGAATTCACCAATTATATGAGGAAACACCCGAATGGAATCAACCTGCTTACTGCTTATTATCACAGAGGAGAGTCATACACTATCCAGCAGCAATATGATGAAGGATTGGCCGATTATGAATATGTTGTCAATCAGGGGCCTAGCAGGTATTATGTAAAGGCACTTGAAAAAGCCGCTATCCTGGCTTACAATCATGCTCAAAACTTCCAGAAGGCATATGACCTGTATGTTAAGCTGGAAGCAGCTTCTACTAATCCTGACATGCGCTTCGAAGCTCAGCTTGGAGCCATGAGAAGTGCTTATCGTAATGGAAACACCCAGGCAGTTTACACTATGGCAGGAAAGGTTGCTACACATCCGAATGCTACTGCCGACCAAAAAGCAACTGCTAATTATTATCTAGGTAAAATCAGTTACGACAGAAGAGACTTTGACAATGCCCTGTCAGCATTTGAGTCTGTAAAAAGTCTGAGTGATAATGAACAAACGGCTGAAGCAAGATATTTGGTCGCCGACATTTATTACCAGCGCAGGAATCTTGAAAAAGCTCAGGAAATCTGTCTGAATGCTAATAAAGAAAGTTCGGCTTATCCGTATTGGGTGATCAAGAGTATTATTCTATTATCAGATATTTTAGCTGAAAAAGGTCAATTGTATGATGCTCGGGCAGCTTTGGAAGCTGTACTTGAAAACTACAATGATGATCAGGAACTAGTTAATATTGCCCAAACCAAACTGAACGCTATTAACCAACAACTTAACCGGAACAGTAATATTGATTCCAATAACACCATGGAGTTAATCGACGGAAATTAATCTCAGGTTTCTGAATTTTGAGTTAATAGTATTCTAAAACGACAAAACGCTATAAAATGCAAACTATAAAAAATATATTTCTGCTTGTTGCTTTATTCAGTGCGACCACTGTTTTTGCCCAGGGAGACTTACCGGGAAGTCAGGTCGACGTAGTAAAAAGTTTCAACGCGAGACTAAACATTACTGAAAAAGTGGATGTAACTCCTCAGCTTCCGGCTTTGGATACTACTTCTAAAAGACAGCAATACAATGTTGTCACCAAAACCATACAGGTTCAATACTTACCTCCTAAGATCAAACCGCTTGCAGATAGAAGACAACCCCTTCAGAAAAAGTATGATGGATATATAAAAGCCGGAGCCGGTCTGCCGATTTCTTTATATGGTGAGGGTTCGTACAATTTTATCAACAAAAAGGACAAACACCGTTTTGGAGTTGATTTGTATCATTATTCTGCCAACAATAATAAAAATATTGAAAACCAGAAATTCAGTGACACAAAAGGCGAAGTAAACGGAACCTACTATTTTGACCAGGGATTTGCTGTAAGTGGACTACTCGGTTACAATGCGGATAAAGTACACTTCTTTGGCTATAATGATCTCAACGAAGAATTAGGTACCAATTTCACGTTTGATCCAACTGATGTGGAGCAACGAATCTGGACCTTATACGGAAATGCCAATATTTTCAACGGAGAGAGACTGGCACTGGATTTTAATTATGATGCGGGAGTGGATTTTTACATTCTCCAGGATAGTTATGCTGCAAAAGAAAGAGGCTTTGCCTTAAAACTGGGCGCTACAAAGTGGATCAATGATGCTCACCCTTTAAGCGTAAAGCTGGTTACGGATTTCACCACATATAATGTTGAGGAGAAAAGCACATTGAACAACTTTTCCCTTATTCCTAACTTCACATGGCACCAGGACAGGTTTAAAGTTAAACTTGGAGTTAATGTTTCAACCAATGACGACAACTTTTCCTTTTTCCCGGATATTGAGGCCAATGCAACCATTATTGATGGTATTGTAACTGCTTTTATTGGAGCTGATGGTGAATTGTATAAGAACAATTTTAAAAACCTCAGTGATTACAATCCTTACATTGAATCTATCATCAATATTCAAAACTCCAAATACATTCAATATTATGGTGGTGTAAAAGGAAACATCCAAGGCATTGAATACCATG
>QQUB01000641.1 GCA_008501835.1 Bacteroidota bacterium | reverse complement strand
AACCATGATATTTCTTGTCTGAAAATCCCGGATCATGAAGTAATCCGTATTAGTTTCCAACAGGTAGTCAGCAAATTTCTGGAGGTCATTTTCCAGGTCCTGCTCGTCAAATGGGATGTCAGCCAGTTTCAGGAAGTAATATTTAAAGGTATTGAAATCCCAAAGCATGGATTGTTTGTCAAAAGCAGCCCTTGGGTAGCAAAGGTCGTAGTTTAAACCTTCCCCGCCAATGGTTTGGAAGTGGGCCAGTTGCTTAACCACTTTTTTGTAGATATTGATCAGGTAGTCCGGAAAATAATCTCCTTTTTGTAAAAGATAGCTGTACAATGTAGTAAATCCGAGGTCCTCCTGGAGATAAACACCTTTGTCGAGATCTTCCGCGTAAATTTCCGGAACGGGCAGGTCTTTAGCGTGAAAGTGTTTGGAAAAACCTAAGAATGCTTCATTTTCCTTACGATCAGCATTGTGTGCACCGACCGCAGTAAAATTCTTGCTTTGTAATCGGTAATAAATACGTGAGGAAGCGGAAGGAGCCAGGGGTAAAACAAGGTCAGGATATTCACCACACCATGTTTCGTATAAATCACTGAGGAACCTTTCAATTTTAAGGGATGCCATGTTGGAATAAATAAATTAATAAACTAGAACTCGTGAAGAGTTTGCGCTAAATTAGAGCAATAATGGAAAGAATATCAAATGGAAGCTATAAATTTTTTTGGGGCAACTGTTTTTGTGGTTGTCATGATAATTTTCGGAATTTCCTACGCTTTTTTTCATAAGGGAAAATATCGAAAAACCCTATTGTTAATTCTTGCTGCTGGATTTTTATTAAGATTATTTTGTGCCCTTGATCCGGCTTTACACCAATGGGACGAGCGATTTCATGCATTGGTGGCCAAAAATGTTATGGAAGAGCCCTTTAGTCCAAAGCTTTACAAAGAGGTGCCTCTTGAATATGATTACAAGCATTGGGGTAAAAATCATATTTGGCTACACAAACAGCCATTGCCCTTTTGGGTAATGGGGGCAAGCCTCAAAGTTTTTGGGGTAAATCACTTGGCATTGCGGTTGCCCTCTCTTTTATTATCTACAATATTAATTGCTGTTACCTTTCTAATAGGCTCAAAACTTTTTAACGACCGGATTGGTGTGTTGGCCGCTTTTTTTCATTCGGTCAACGGCCTGATAATTGAAATTGGTTCCGGAAGAGTGGCTACCGACCATGTAGATCTGTTCTTTTTCTTTTTTATTGAAATGGCTATTTTCTTTTCGGTGCTCCACAGAGATAAAAGGTCCATTTGGAATATTGTTCTGGTCGGTCTTTTGACGGGAATGGCTGTTTTGAGTAAGTGGTTACCCGGGTTGATCGTGCTGCCGGTTTTTGTTGTGCTGAATTTCGAAAAACTGAAGATCAAGTCGGTGTTGAAAGATGGAGTAATGGTCTTTTTTATCGCCTTAATTGTCAGTTTACCCTGGCAGGTTTATGCAGCCAATGCCTTCCCTGATGAATATTGGTGGGAGAATGGTTACAACTTAATGCATTTTAATAGTTCAATTGAACAACATGGTGAACCATGGTGGTATCACCTGATAAATATGGGGCGCATCTGGAACGAATTGATTTTTTTAGTGCTCCCCTGGTTCATTTGGAAAACCATTAAGAATAAGAAGGGGAGCGAATATTGGGCCTTGCTGACCTGGATGTTTCTGCCTTACCTTTTCTTTTCGCTTGCTTCCACCAAAATGCAAGGATATGTGCTTTTTACGGGGCCGGTATTTTTTATTATACTGGCTATTTTCATTGAGGATTGGAGTTTGAAAGCTAACAGGCAATCGTTCCGAGAGATGCCATGGGTGCCTAAGGTAGTTGCTGTGATGATTGTTTTATTAGCTTTAAGGTTTGGAGTTGAAAGAGTAAAACCTTTTGAGATGGCGAAGCCTAACGAGCGCCTTGATATACAGCTGATAGCTATCGACAGTTATGTTATTGGAAATGGGCCGCATATCGTTTTTAATTCTTCAGATTATATCGAATTGATGTTTTTTACGGATCATCTGGCCTATGAAAAAATACCTTCACTTGAAGAGATTCAGCAATTGACAGCTGCCGGAGAAAGTATTGTAGTGATCGACAATGGAGACTTGCCTGAATATTTTAGGAATAATAAAGACCTTCAGCTAATTAGTCTGGTTTTGGAGTAGATGGTATTGTTCTTTTTCTCCTGAACAAAAAAATGTTAGATATAAATTACCAGTAATGGAGCGTAGCGACATCCCGAACGAGATTTTAAATCGAGTGTACACGAAGTGTCGGGACCAAAAACCCGATCAATAAATATAACTCAAAATCCCTTCCAACTCTTGTTTAGCGCGTTCCAGTTTTTTGGTAATCAGCCTGAAGGTACGTTCTCTTTCCCGTTCTCCGGCTCCGCTTATCATCAGGGAGTGTTTTTTGGAGGTGTTGATCCAGTTTTCCGTATAATCAGCAAATCGGTCATCATCGCAGCGGATGAAGTTGGGTGGGTCAATTGTGGTGAAAACGTATTTGTAATTATCTGCCGTGACATAGATGGTATTGGTGGAGGCCATGAGCTCATTCATGTGGACGGTCAGTGCTCCCAATGGCTTGTCGGGCTTTTCCATATGAAACTTATAGCCAACTTCTGCCATTTTTTTAAGGTGCCTGCTTAGCTTTTCAACTTCTTTGTAAATGCTTTCAATGTCTTCTTTTTTTTCAAAAATACCGGAGTGAGCATAGTATTTGATCTGGTCCAGGGTGATGTCGAGGAACCGGATATTCCAAAGTTCTGTTCCGTCGTAACTGTAGTATTCCTGGAGCATGCTTTTCATCAGGTCGTTCAAAAGCTTATCGTTGGTGAATTCCTCGAGGGAAAACCTATGGGCTCGATTAGGGATATGCCAGGTGGTGTGGTTCCAGACAAACAATTTGAAGTAACACAGTAAAGGAAACTGGAGGTAGTAAAAAATGGGCACCTCCATAGTCACGTAAACCATATTGACTTTTTTACAACCACGGATAAAGTCCAGGTGTAAGTAGATGTTCCTTAGATATTCATCGTAACTCTTGGGCTGACTGCGGATGGCAGCCACAAAAAACGGGATTGCATTATGTCTTTCTGCGATAAACTGATCTATAGAGAAACCATAATGGCGCGATAATTTGATGATGTCATCCAGGCCCAGGTTGCTCTCGCCGTTGAGTTTTTTATAGGCGCCGCTTTTACTTAAATCTAAAATGGACATAAGGTCGTTGACCAGAGGAGTCCTTTTTGGGGAAAGTTCCTGGAGGTAAGCGAAAAGCTGTTGCTGGATTTTTTTACTTTCTTTTTCCATAGGTCCTGGTTTGGGTTTGAAATATCGTTAAAAATCAAGGGAAATATAAATCGATAATCAACCCTAAAATAGGTAGAAATGGGATTTTATGTTGAAAAAATTACCTGATTAGTGGAATTTTTCTGTGAATATGTATGGATAGGGAATTGTCTAGGGTGGAAATTTGTGTTACGCTTTTTGTTTGATCCTGATCAGCCGAATGGTAGTAGGGTTCCGAAATCGTTTTCTTTTTGATGTTAAACTACTGGGTAGTTACGGACTTTGGGGTACAGTTTTTAAGTTTTGGTCAATTGGGTCGCAAGTTTCTCAAAATTCTCAAAATACAACCCTGTATGCCGGCCATCGACCAGTGCATGGTGGGCTTGAACAGAAAGCGGCATAAAGATTTTCCCGTCCTGTTTGAAGTATTTCCCCCAGGTAATTCTTGGTACACTATCTGGATCGGTGTAATTCATCGCATGGGTAAACCCGGTGAATGAGATCCAGGGAATGATGGATAGAAAGAGGTAATCGTCTCTCCCGTGTTCGTCTTCCACCGTAGGATTTTCTTTAAAGTGTTTGATGGCCGCAAGAGTGTTTTTGTAAAATGACTCAAACTCATATTTGAATTCTACCGGGCAAAAGC
>QQUB01000495.1 GCA_008501835.1 Bacteroidota bacterium | reverse complement strand
ACGGAAGAACAACTAGCGGTGAGAGAAGCTGCCAGGGAGTTTGCACAGAAAGAACTTAAACCGGGAGTTATAGAAAGAGATTCCAAAATGGAATTTGCGACAGAACAGGTCAAAATGATGGCTGAGCTCGGATTTTTAGGCATGATGGTAGATCCCCAATACGGAGGAGGAGGAATGGATACTGTTTCTTATGTACTTGCTATGGAAGAATTGTCTAAAGTCGATAATTCCTGTTCAGTTTTGATGTCTGTAAACAATTCTCTCGTTTGCTGGGGATTGGAAACTTATGGAACGGAGGAACAGAAACAAAAATATCTTACCCCACTTGCTATGGGTGAGTTGATTGGAGCATTTTGTCTTTCAGAACCGGAAGCAGGCAGTGACGCTACCCATCAGCGTACAACAGCCGTTGATATGGGTGACCATTATATCATCAATGGAACGAAAAACTGGATCACCAACGGAGGGTCTTCAAATATTCACCTCGTAATTGCACAAACACACCCTGAATTGGGTCATAAAGGTATCAATGCTTTTATAGTGGAAACAGACTGGGAAGGGGTTGTTGTCGGAGCCAAGGAAGATAAACTTGGAATTCGGTCTTCAGATACACATACCATCATGTATAATGATGTTAAAGTTCCTAAGGAAAACCGCATCGGTGAGGATGGTTTCGGGTTTAAATTTGCCATGAAAACTCTTTCTGGCGGGCGAATTGGTATTGCCGCACAGGCATTGGGTATTGCCGGAGGAGCCTACGAACTTTCCACAGCTTACGCCAAAGAAAGAGAAGCTTTTGGCAAGCCGATTGCCAATCACCAGGCGGTAGCTTTCAAACTCGCAGATATGGCAACGGATATCGAAGCCGCCAAAATGATGGTTTATCGTGCTGCATGGTTGAAAGATCAGGGCATGGATTATAATTCTGCCAGCGCAATGGCAAAGGTTTTTGCTTCTGAAGTAGCTATGAAGCATACAACAGAAGCTGTTCAGATCCATGGAGGATACGGTTATGTGAAAGAGTACCATGTTGAAAGGTTGATGCGTGATGCCAAGATCACCCAGATCTATGAAGGTACTTCGGAAGTGCAGCGAATTGTTATTTCCAGAAATTTATTGCGAGATAACCTGTATTTACCCACCAATAAAGATTAGTACAGGAATAATTTTACCATAAATGAAAAGGCTTGCCGGACTAAGTGTTGTTTGGCAAGCCTTTTTGCGTATTTAATAGCCTTATTAAACTTTTCACTGCTCAAATTATTTATTTTTGAGGCCGCCTTTGAATGGCTGGTATGAAAAAATAAAAGATTGAAACATGAGAATCCTGACCTTGATCTGTTTGATTGGGCTTGTTTTACCGTTGAAAGCACAGTTGCAGTCACCTGATGAATTCCTGCCTCACAAGCTGGGAGAACACTTTACTCCTCATCACCTGCTGGTGGATTATTTCGAACATGTAGCAGGGAACTCCTCCAAAGTGAGATTGATCCAGTATGGTAAAACCTATGAAGACAGACCATTGATTCTGGCGATCGTTTCCAGCGAAAAAAATCTCGAAAATCTCGAAGAGATTCGGCAAAACAACCTCCAAAAAACAGGTGCATTGGAAGGTGCAGCAGATAAATCACTGGATAAGGCTATTGTTTGGTTAAGTTACAGCGTTCACGGTAACGAAGCAGCCGGTTCGGAAAGCTCTATGGCGGTTGTTTATGAACTGATCAATGGTGATAATAAAAAAGCTAACGATTGGCTGGAAAATACCATTGTGATCCTCGATCCATCGATTAACCCGGATGGATATTCCAGGTATTCCCAATGGTATAGACAATTTGCCGGAGTGAACCCAAATTCCACACGTGGGACATGGGAACACAGGGAGCCCTGGCCGGGAGGTAGGGTAAACCATTATCTTTTTGATCTGAATCGCGATTGGGCATGGCAGACCCAGGTAGAAACACAGCAACGGATGGAAGTTTACCGTAAGTGGATGCCTCATGTTCATGCTGATCTGCACGAACAATACCCGGACAGCCCCTATTATTTTGCACCGGCTTCTCAACCGTACCATAAGTATGTTACCGAATGGCAGGGGCGATTTCAATCAGAGATCGGAAAAAATCACGCCAAATATTTTGACAAAAATGGCTGGCTCTATTTCACCAAGGAGGTTTTCGACCTTTTTTACCCGAGTTACGGGGACACCTATCCAATGTTTAATGGTGCTATTGGAATGACCTATGAGCAGGCAGGTCATGGCATAGCCGGCCGAGCGATCGACATGGCAAATGGGGATACTTTAGTGCTTATGGATCGTATTGAACATCATAAAACTACTTCTCTTTCGACTATAGAAATTGCTTCTGTTGAATCGGAGAGGCTGATAGAACAATTCGAGAATTATTTTGATAAAGCCAATAATGATCCAGCTGGAAAATATAAAACCTATATCATTAAAAGCACCAATAATCCGGACAGGATGAAGGCCCTATGCCGATTATTGGATAAAAATGGTATTCGTTATTGCAAAGCTGTTGGCACCAAAGGAGTAAGGGCCTTTGATTATCAGCATCGAAAGGAAGTAACGTTGAAGGTAGAAGCCAGTGATATGGTCATTAGTGCCTATCAGCCACAGGGGGTTTTGACCCAGGTATTATTTGATCCTGAAGCTACTTTAAGCGATTCATCTACTTATGATATTACAGCCTGGTCATTACCTTATGCTTTTGGGTTGGAGACTTATGCTACTGAAGAAAAACTGGAATCTAAAGAAGGGTATATTTTCAAAACCTATGAGAAATATTTCAATGAGGAAACAAAGCCTTATGCTTATTTTTTAAGATGGGGAGCCATGGAGGATGTTAGATTTGTTAGCTCGTTGATGAAGAAAGATATTAAAATGCGGGTTGCCAAAGGGCCTTTTTCCAATGCAGGGAATACCTTCAGCCCGGGTACAATTGTCATCACAAGAGCTGATAATCGTAAGAATGGAAATTTTGACAAGATCATTCAAAATGCCGCCGTGAAGTATGAGCGGGAATTAACTTATGCCTCAACGGGGTTTTCCGATTATGGCAGTGATTTGGGATCCGGCAGTTTTGAGTTACTGGATAATGTCAGAATAGCCGTTTTGGGCGGCGATGGCACCAGAAGTAATAGTTTTGGTCAAATCTGGTATTATTTTGAACAGGAACTCAACTACCCTATTGATATTTACCAAACCGAAAATATCGACCGAATTGACCTGGACAATTACGATGTTTTAATTATGCCTGAAGGGTGGTATAATTTGGGTTTCAAAACGAGAGAAGGCATTGTGGATTGGGTCCGTAGCGGAGGAAGAGTGGTCGCTGTTGGCCGGGCAGTGAATGCCTTTGCCGGGCAGGAAGGGTTTGCTTTAAAGGAATTTGCTACCGATGAAACTGCCAATGCTGCCAAAAGGGAACGGGAAAAATCTACCCTGGACAGAAGACTTGATGCCTATTCGGATCAATCCAAAAGGTATTTATGGTATGCAAGCCCGGGAGCTATCTTTAAGTTAAAAATGGATAACACACATCCTTTGGGGTATGGCCTCGGGAAGCATTATTTCTCGTTGAAGACCAATAGTTTGGCATTTGAACATATTAGCGGTGCCTGGAATGTTGGTATCATTGGAGATAAGCCGGAAGTGATTGGTTTTGTGGGCCAGAATGCAAAAAAGAGGTTAGAGAACACAACTACTTTTGCCGTAGAGGATAAGGGCCGGGGAGAATTCATTTATATGATGGATAACCCCCTGTTTCGATGTTTCTGGGAGAATGGGAAGTTCCTGTTTTCCAATGCAGTGTTTATGAAATAATGTAGCCCGGGCTTAGTGCTTGGACAAAATTAAACGCCTACAATTGAGTTTGTAAATTTTATCTGATATTTTGTTCCTAACTGCGCTAATATTTGTCTAACAGCTTTAGTCAAAGTTGTCCAAGAATAATAATTTCCAGGA
>QQUB01000569.1 GCA_008501835.1 Bacteroidota bacterium | reverse complement strand
ACCCGGAACGCCATATTGTAAATGGCCATCTGACGAAAAACATCCTGGGTGATCTTAACGGAAGGTGCTTTACACTCTACCAACATAAACGGCTGTGTATCAGCATTGTAAACGAGCAGGTCAAAGCGTTTGTCAAGATCGTTAACTTTCAATCCTTTTTCAACTGCAATAAAATTCTTTGAATATCTTTTTTCCCTAATCAGATAAAGAATGAGTAACTGCCGTACCAATTCCTCAGGAAGCAAAACCAGCCATTTACTTCTAATTAGATCAAAGACATAGACCTTGCCATCCTCCTTTTTTAGTCGAAGTTCAGATTTATATGGAGTAAGGTCAAGCGGGATCATATTATTGATTCCCTTTTTGATGATCTGCCAGGAATTTTGCCAATCCGATGTCCGTAAGCGGGTGCTTCAAAAGTCCCATGATGGAGTCAAGCGGACAAGTAACCACATCGGCTCCTGCAATACCTGCATCGATAATGTGTTTGGCATTTCTGATAGAAGCAGCCAGGATCAAAGTGTCAAATCCCTGAATGGCATAGAGCTCTGCAATTTGCCTGATGAGATCAACACTGTTCCAGTTAATGTCATCAATTCTTCCCATAAAGGGAGAAAGGTAGGTAGCCCCTGCTTTGGCTGCCAGTAATGCCTGACCAGCAGAAAACACCAAGGTACAATTGGTACGAATTCCATTATCCGTAAAGTACCTAATGGCTTTCACTCCTTCTTTAATGATAGGTACTTTCACCACAATGTTTGGAGCAATCGCGGCAAGCTCTTCTCCTTCCCTGATCATACCATCAAAATCGGTAGAGATAACCTCAGCACTTACATCACCACCCTCTACAATTTTGCAGATATCCTGGTAATGTTTCATAATGTTGTCCTTACCGGTAATACCCTCCTTGGCCATTAAGGATGGGTTGGTGGTTACACCATCCAGAATCCCAAGATCTTTGGCTTCCTGAATTTGGTCAAGGTTGGCAGTGTCAATGAAGAATTTCATAATTGTGGTGAATTTATTGATTTATGATCGGTTGAAAATACGCTTTTGATAAAGATGACCATAGAAATTGGCCCAAAAAAAATAAGGTGAGACAACATACCGACCGCTCAACCTCCTACCCTTGCTGCGTTTCCGCCCTGGGGGAGTTCAGAAGGAGCCTGTCGTATGCCGCTCACCGGAGCGCAAAAGTATAAAATTTTATGCACAAGGCAAAGTTTTTAGATTTTTTTCAAAGGATTTTATAAAAACTTTTAGCCACGAATACACGAACGATTTTGGGGATTTATGACACAAAAACATTTTAGCTTTTTAAGTGACTAAATTCCTGTTGAATAGTTAATTTAAAAAAAGTGTGGCCTTGTTTTGTCCTTTTAACCGTTTTCTTTTTCGCCTTCTTTTGGAATGATTCCGGTTTCCTGACCAAAAAAATGTACAAAATGCTGCATCTGTGAGGCGAGCTTCGCATTTTGAGTAGCTTTATAATATGTGTCCGTCAATGACCGAAGAGTCTGGAACATAAATCGATCCATTTCGTTGATCATCATTTCCTTGGTCCATAGATCAACTTTGACGGTTTCCAGATTTTTCTTGTCAAACAATGCTAACAGCAAAGCTTTGGCTTCCTGCTTTTTAGGTCCTTCCGGGTTATCAGTGGCCTGCCAGGTAATCTTCTCCGGGATGTTATTTTCATCACGATCAATTACCATATTGATCTTCGCTCGTTTTGTTTTATCACTCATTTTAGCTGAATTTTTTAAAGGAAGCAGTTTACTTCTTAAATATCCTTTTCCGTTTTAATCTAATGGAGTTGCCGATGACCACTACATCTGAAAATGCCATAAATAAGGCTCCCCACATCGGATTGAGAAATCCCATGGCCGCAATTGGGATGGCCACAACATTGTAGGCAAAAGCCCAAAAGAGATTTTGTTTTATGGTAATCAATGTATGCCTGCTGATACCATGGGCCTGTTTCAGATGTTCCAGGTTTCCGTTCAACAAAACTATTTGAGCAGATTGGATGGCAGCCTGAGAAGCGTTACTCATAGAAACGCCAATGGTTGCTTTTGCCAGGGCTGGTGCATCATTGATCCCATCCCCTACCATGGCAGTAAATGCTGAATCAGACAATCGTTCGATAACCTCCAGTTTCTCGTCAGGCAATTGTTCTCCGAAATAATCATTAATGCCAACCGTGGTGGCAACCGACGCTGTTTTTTCAATTTTGTCCCCACTCAAAACATAGGGTCTTACCTCATGCGTTTTGAGGTAGGAGACAACTTCAGATGCCTTGTCTTTTATATCATCAGTTATTTCAAGAGCGGCAAGTAAATCATCGTTTTTGGTCAGGAAAATATGGGCTTTTGAATGAAAAGGATTCCCGTTGTAGATTCCCGGTTTGCCAGAACCAATTCTGTAAACATTTCCATTTTCATCTACTCCTTCGAGCCCGCTTCCCCTATGTTCCGATACTTTTAATGGTATCGGGGTGCTACCATTCATTCTGGATTCCATGGCCGCAACCAATGAATGCGCAATGGGATGACTGGAATGTTTTTCCAATTGATAAATAAGTGCATTCACCTGATCAACATCCTCTGTAAAATATTCAATATTATTCAACTGGAATGATCCCGTAGTAAGGGTCCCGGTTTTATCAAATACAATATTTTTGATCTTGGCGAAAATCTCAAGCGTTTGTCCCCCTTTAACCAAAATACCGTTTTTCGCCATTCTCCCCACGCCAACCATTACTGCAGTAGGCGTTGCAAGTCCCATGGCACATGGACAGGAAATTACCAATACGGCTATACCGTTCATTAGGGCCTGTCGGAATTCCAAACCGAATCCAAAATGGCCAATTAAAATGGTTCCCAAAGCTATCAGGATAACCACAGGTACAAATACAGCACTGATTCTATCTGCAAGTCTTTGAATATCAGGTTTGTCTGCCTGAGCCATCTTGACAAGTTCTATCATTTGCCCCAGCACAGATTTTTCACCAGTAGCTTTTACTTCCATCTGGAAATTTCCAGTCAAAACCACAGAAGCGCCAACCACCGAGCTTCCTTCATTTTTATCCACGGGCAGGCTCTCGCCGGTTAACATGGATTCATCCAGGGAGGCATCTCCAGAAATAATTATTCCATCGGCCGGGACTTTATCGCCTTCATTAACCTGTAGAATATGACCTTTTTTAATTTCTTTGGCATCAATGGTAACCACCGTACCGGAAGGGGTAATCCGCTTGGCTGTTTCAACCTGAAGTTTTGTCAACTCACCAATGGAAGTGGTCGTTTGCTCGACAGCTCTTTTTTCCAACCAGTTTCCGACTAATACAAGCGTGATAATTGTGGCGGCAGTTTCATAAAAAATATAATCCGGGTGGTAATTGATCGTACCCACCAGGCTATAAATAAAAGCAGCCGTACTACCAATAATTATCAAGACATCCATATTAGGGACACCACCTCTCAAAGATTTAAGTCCACTTACGCCAAAGTGTGCAATACCAATAATAAATACCGGTAAACAGATAGCCAGTTGAACCCAGGCATTCATCCAGTGAATATGAACCCCGAACATCATCAAAATATGGTGAAGTAACAACGGAAAGGTAAAAACAGCGCTAATTAAAAGTTTTCGATTTAGTGTCCACCAATTTTCTTTTTTGCCATCATCAATTACCTCATACCCCAACTTATGAATACCGGCGGTAACTTTATCTAAGGTGATTTTATCATCGTTCTGACGAAACCTGACCTCTTTGGTCTGAAAGTTAACAAAAACATCTTCCAGTCCCTTTCTTTCAAGGAATCGGGAAATGGATAATGCGCAATTACTGCAGTCCATTCCATCGACCTTCAACTTAACGATCTCCTTCGCCATGGTTATTGCTGTTTTTTGTGACGGCAAAATTAAACAAGTTCTTTAACTAATTTAACCATGAATCCAAAATTTAGTTTAAGCAAGGA
>QQUB01000617.1 GCA_008501835.1 Bacteroidota bacterium | reverse complement strand
GCAGACCCTGGAATAGATTTTCTATCAATACCAGAAATGAATCCGATGGTTCCAAAATCCTTGATTACGAAGGAAATTGGCGGGATATTTTCCAAAACTGGGAAGCCCTGGCACATTCCTATCCGGGATTTGTGGAAAGTATGATCCATAAATTTCTCAACGCCTCAACCTTTGATGGTTACAATCCATACAGGGTAACCAAAGGAGGTATAGACTGGGAAACCATAGAACCGGATGATCCATGGTCCTATATCGGTTATTGGGGGGATCATCAAATCATTTACCTGCTTAAATTTCTGGAATTTTTCGACAAGCATAATGCTGAGGGAATTAATGCTTTGCTCAACGATGAGGTTTTTGTTTATGCCAATGTTCCCTACAAAATAAAATCTTATAAAGATATTCTTGTAAACCCTAAAGATACAATTGATTTCGACCATGAGGCGGATGAATTGATCAGGGCTCAACGTGATCAACTAGGTGCAGATGGCGCTTTACTGAGGGATGCCAACGGGCAAATCATCCAGGTTAATTTCATGGAAAAAATGCTGGCAACCGTATTGGCGAAGCTGTCGAATTTTATTCCACATGGCGGAATATGGATGAATACCCAAAGACCTGAATGGAATGATGCCAATAATGCCCTGGTGGGTAATGGAGTTTCCATGGTTACCTTGTATTATTTAAGAAGGTTTCTGAAATTCTTTGAGGGAGTTTTTGAAAAAACAGATCAAAAATCTTTTCCACTTTCAGGAGAACTTAAGGCCTTCTTTGAAAATATTACTGAAACCCTGAAAAAAGAACAGCATTTGCTGGCCGGAAGTATCGATGATAAGAATCGAAAAACGGTTTTGGATGGGTTGGGTCAGGCCGGAAGTAATTACAGGTCAATTATTTATCAAACCGCTTTTTCGGGGCAAAAGCAATCCGTATCCCTGGATGCCATTAAACATTTTATGGATCTTGCTCTGGCATATTTGGAGCATTCTATAAGGTCAAATAAGCGATCTGATAGCTTATATCATGCCTATAACCTGATGACGGTTGAATCTAATGATGAGGTATCAATTAGCTATCTGAGTGAAATGCTGGAAGGACAAGTGGCAGTTCTCAGCTCAGGATATCTTGACTCAAAAGAAGCGCTGGAAGTTCTTGATGCCCTGAAGAGCAGTAGCCTGTTCAGGGAGGATCAATACAGTTACATTCTATACCCCAATAAGGATTTACCGGGGTTTATGGAGAAGAATGTTATTCCGGCCCGGGCAGTTTCGGACTCTACTTTACTTAGTGAACTCGTTGATCAGGGGAATCTTCAAATTGTTGAAAAAGATTTGAAAGGTAATTACCATTTTAATGGGAATTTTAAAAATGCCAAAGATCTGGAGGTAGCTCTTGAAGAATTGTCAGAAACAGGTTTTTTAGAATTGGTAGAGCAGGATGGAAGCAGGGTTTTGCAGATTTTTGAAGAGGTCTTTAATCACAAAGCATTTACCGGAAGGTCAGGAACTTTTTATGGGTATGAAGGTTTGGGTTCCATCTACTGGCATATGGTTTCCAAGTTGCAGCTGGCTGTACAGGAATGCTGCCTTAAGGCCATTCAGGAGAATGAAAGCGAGGAAGTGGTTGGAAGACTGCTGGAACACTATTATGAGATCAATGAAGGCATTGGTGTTCATAAACCACCTATGCTTTATGGAGCCTTCCCAACAGATCCTTACTCACATACTCCGGCAGGAAAAGGAGCTCAACAGCCAGGAATGACGGGTCAGGTAAAGGAAGATATTTTATGCCGCTTTGGCGAACTTGGAGTTTTTGTTGAAAATGGAGAATTAATTTTTGACCCTTGTCTTTTGCGAAAAGATGAGTTCCTTTCAAATTCCCACATTTTTGAATACATAGATGTAAACCAGACCCGGAGGAAAATTGAGGTTTCATCAGGATCCCTTGGATTCACTTATTGTCAGGTGCCAATAATTTATCAGTTGTCAGAAAAACCTGGAATTGTAGTCGAATTTTCAGATAATTCTACCGTGGAGTTTGATTCCCTCAGCCTGGATCTGAAAACCAGTGGGCAAATTTTTGATCGACAAGGAGAGGTGACAAAAATTCTGGTGCATTTAAAGGAGAGTGATTTGAGATGATGCAATGACAAACTGTTTTTGAACAATAAGTACTTCAGATAAAACCTAAACTCATGTATTACAACTTTAAATATTTTATTTCTCTACTTGTAATTTTTGTTTGTTTTTCCTGTAATAGCGAAACAGGAACTCAGAAAGATAAGCAATCAGATTTGCCAAAAGATTTAACTGCTGAAAAGATTTTTGGAAATCCCGATTATCAGGCTGTTTCTTATGGTGGATACAGACAATCAACCAGGGACATTCAGCCGACCGTGGAAGAATTAAAGGAGGATATGAAGATTTTGGCGGCGATGAAAATTAAGGTTTTAAGAACCTATAATACACACCTGGCTCAGGCCTCCAATTTATTGCTGGCTATTGATCAGTTAAAACAGGAAGATTCAGGTTTTGAAATGTACGTAATGCTGGGGGCCTGGATCAACTGTAAAGATGCCTGGACAGCCTCACCTGATCATTACAATGAAGATTTAGATGGGAATACTTCCGAGATTGAAAGGGCTGTGGAAATGGCCAAGCAATACCCAGACATTGTAAAAGTGATCGCAGTGGGTAATGAAGCCATGGTAAAATGGGCTACCAGCTATCATGTGCAGCCAGATGTGATCTTGAAATGGGTGAATCATTTACAAAACCTAAAGCAATCAGGAGAGCTTTCTGAAAAGCTATGGATAACCAGTTCTGATAATTTTGCCTCATGGGGAGGAGGAGATGAATTCTATAGAGTCCCTGCCCTTGAGAACCTGATCAAGGCAGTTGATTTTGTTTCGCTGCATACCTATCCGATGCACGATACTCATTACAATCCTGATTTTTGGGGAATAACTGAAAGTGAAGAAGGGTTGTCTGATGAAGAAAAAATCGAAAAAGCCATGGTACGTGCGAGAGATTATGCGATTGCTCAGTACCAAAATACCCGTGATTATATTAGAAGTATTGATGCTGACAAACCAGTACATATAGGTGAGACAGGTTGGGCAACTTTCTCCAATGGGTTCTATGGGCCCAATGGCTCAAAAGCGACAGATGAATACAAGGAAGGGTTGTACTACAGCATGATCAGGGATTGGACTAATGATGAGAGCATTTCCTGTTTTTATTTCGAGGCTTTTGATGAAATCTGGAAAGATGCTCAAAATCCGGGAGGTTCTGAAAATCATTTTGGTCTATTCACCATTGATGGTAAAGCCAAATTCCCTCTTTGGGATCTTGTTGATGAAGGAGTTTTTGAAGGACTGACCCGTAATGGAGGCCCTGTTACAAAAACCTATGACGGAAACAGAGAAACACTGCTGAAGGAGGTTGCTACACCTCCGGTAAAAGTTATAAGCGTTGCTCATTAAAATAGGAATATCATGATTAAGACAATTAAAATTTTCGGACTTTTTTTATCCTTTTTAGTTATGTTAAGTGGTTGTAATTCAGATAAAAACCTGGCTGTTGAGGTTTATGAAACTTCTGCAAGTGGTAATAAAATGGAAAAGATCACTGATTTTACTGCCGGTGAGAATCCTGCTCTGATCAAGTTACTGCCTGAAGAAAAATTTCAGACGATCACCGGAATAGGGGGATCTTTTACAGAATCATCTGCCTATCTTTTAAATAACCTGAGTCCGGAAAACAGATTGGAAATCATCGAAGCATATTTTGGTGAAACGGGAGCAAGATATTCTCTTACCCGTACCCATATGAATTCCTGCGACTTTTCATTGAGTAATTATTCCTATGCTCCAGAGGAAGGAGACAAGGAATTGAACAGCTTCTCTATAGAAGAGGACAAGGATGATATCATTCCTATGATCAAGGAAGCCATGACCATTTCAAAGGACGGGTTTAAAATTATTT
>QQUB01000332.1 GCA_008501835.1 Bacteroidota bacterium | reverse complement strand
GTGCGAATTATTGTAAAAGACAAACCTGAAACACCAGTGATCAGTTACAGTGGCCCTGTTTGTGTCGGAGAAATGCTGACGATAACAACGACAGCTACGGGAGCAAGTTCCTATCACTGGATCAATGGTAATGGAGAAGAATTCATCACCTCGATTCCTTCCCTGATTATTCCATCTGCTGACCTTGGTGATGCGGGCAACTGGTACATTTTTATCATCAAAAACGACTGTACATCTGATGATTCTAACCCGGTTACTGTTGTAGTCAATACCGTCCCAATGGCCTCCGCTTCTGTTGACCCCGAATCGCCCTGTGACGGGGATTCCTTCCAGTTGATCGGCGGCCCGGACCTCATTGGCGGCAGTTACCTGTGGACCGGACCTGGCATTTCACCACAAATGACACAGAATCCTGTGATCAACGATGCCTCTGAAGCCAACGAAGGAACATACACTCTTCTGGTTACCAGTGAAGCGGGTTGTAGCGATACGGCTACCGTTTCTGTTATTGTTCCGGAGAAGATCAACATTCTGGGAGTCAGCTCCGATGCTCCTTCCTGTCTGAATGGCCCAACCGACATTTTACTGGATGTAACTGTTTTGCCATTTGATGACGGATCATATACCTACACATGGGAAGGACCGAATTTTAATCAAACTTCCGGATCATCCACAGCCACCATTCCTAATGCGACAGGAGCTCTCGATCGCGGGGATTATTATTTGACAGTAACTTCCGGCGATGGTTGTGAAGCGGTCTTGGATGAACCCTATTTCCTGGACATAAGAGACATTCCGGCTAATCCACAGACCCCGATTGCATCAGATGCTTTGAATGAATTTTGCGTCGGCGAAACCATCATGCTGACCACCAATGCGTACATGGGTAATTCCGTAACTTATTTCTGGACTATCCCGGGAGGGGCCACCATGACTACTTCGACACCAATTCTGGAGATCGCCGATGCTACCCTGGCCAATTCCGGAAATTATACCGTCTATGTAATGGTCGATGGTTGTATTTCGGGTGACTCCAACCCAAGAAATATTACCGTTCATCCAAATCCGGAAGTAACGGCAGTAGCGAACACCCCTGTTTGCGAGGGTGAAGATATTGAGTTGCAAACTCAATTTTTCCCAGGTGCGACCTACCAATGGCAGGGGCCTGACGGGTTTAATGCGGGCATCCAAAACCCGACGAACAGCTCCATTAATCAGAGTGACAGTTTGGGAATTTACTGGGTGATCGCTACTTTGAATGGATGTGCTTCTGATACTGCCTTTGTAACAGTTGCTAAAAAACCTACTCCTCAGATACCGGAGCCTCTGGCAACCGTTTCAGATTCCATCTGCGCCAGCCTTGCAGGGGCTTCTCTTACACTATCGATCGAAGGGAATTCAGCAACTGAAAATGCACAATATACCTGGTACGACAACCCGGAAGGGGAAGACGCATTAAATACAGCATCCACACAACCTCAGATTGTCTTAAACGACCTTTCTGCTTACAACACGGATGGTACTTACAATTTTTACGTACAGGCCGATCTTGATGGGTGTATCTCCGAGATTTCGGAGCCTGTCCCTGTTTTGATCAGTTATATTCCGGCCATTTCACCTTTTGCAGGAGTGGATAAAGTGGTATGTGATAATGAAACCGCTCTTCTCGAGGCTGAAGAACCGGCAGTTGGATCAGGAGAATGGTCGCAGACTGGCGGACCTACAGCGGATATCATTATCGCCAACCCTGGTGAAGCTTCGACTGCAGTAAACGGCTTGTCGGTGGATGGAAGTCCTTACACGTTCGCCTGGACTCTTTCCAATGGTGCTTGTTTGGATTATGCTTCAGATGAAGTAGAGTTAACCATAAGTCAGGGAGAAGGAGCCATCGCAGGAGATAATATAATTGCTTGTCAGGGAGAAGTCATCAACCTCAGTGCTATGCCTCCGGTTGGCCCAAATAGTACCGGAATCTGGACCCAGCCATCTGCTCAGCAGGATTTTGATATCGTCATTGAAGAACCAACGAATCCAAATACGATCATTACAGGTCTTGAGCCTGACAATCTTTATAACTTTACCTGGACGATCACCAGTGATTGTGGTATTGTTTCTGATGAAATTATTGTTTTCATTTCCGATCCATCCCCTAATGCAGGAGAGGATGTCATTTTCTGTAATGGAGAAACCACAGGTCTGCTTCAGGCCGACGAACCTACCAGGGGAAGTGAAGGGGAATGGTCTACGCTTACTCCGGGAGTGATTGTTACCGATACTTACGAAGATACCACCACAGTCAGTAATCTGATTCCAGGCGAAAACGTATTTGTCTGGACCATCGATAACGGTATTTGTGGTGATCAGTCGAGAGATACCGTAGTCATATTCTTTAAGGAGCCACCGGTGGCTGAAGATGATATCATTTCAGTACCTTTTGGTGAGCCTGTCACCTTTGATGCCTTGATTAATGATGACATTCCGCCAAATTCAATGGCTGCTGTCCTGATTGCTCCGGCCTTAGGTACTGCTGTAGAGGAAGATGGATTGTTCAATTACACGCCACCCGCCAATTATGTGGGTAACGATGATTTTGTTTACGAAGTACTCAGTGAAGGTTGCCCTGCAGCCTCTGCGACAGTTAATCTTTTCATCGGGGATGGAGCACAATGTGTGGCTCCTTCCATCATAACTCCAAACAATGACGGGGTGAATGATAATTTCGTGGTGCCTTGTCTTTTGGACCCTAAGGATTTTCCAAACAATAAGGTGATCATTTTCAACCGGTGGGGAGATGAAGTCTTCAGGTCGCAAAGTCCCTACGAAAATAACTGGAACGGTCAGTACAACGGCGAGGATCTTCCCGCAGCGACCTATTTTTACATTGTGGACTTTGGAAACGGAGAAGAACCTCTGAAAGGATTTGTAGTGATTCAGCGATAGGGAAGGTTTGCTATTAACAAAGGAAAAGAAACATCAAAATGACCATTAATAAAAATATATACTCCATAGTTTCAAACCATAAACCGATGTATAAATTTATTCTGACATTGTTCTTTTGCGGTACTTTAAGTATGGCTTTTGGCCAGCAGGATGAACAATACACCCAGTTCATGTACTTCAAAACGGGTTACAACCCAGGCGCTGTAGGCAGCAATGATGCTCCGTGTTTTTCGCTCATTGCCAGGAATCAGTGGATCGGGTTTGAAGGAGCTCCTCAGTCGCAGTTGTTATCCTTTAATATGCCTGTTTTTAATAAACGTGTTGGTATCGGAGCCAATATTACCAGGCAAACCATTGGCATTACCGAAAGGTATAGCGCGGAAACCCTTTACGCCTACCGCATTCCCATCGGGCGCGGGATTTTAGGCATGGGACTACAGGCATCGGTGAGGTTCATCCGTATGAATTTCAGCAGAGCAGAATCTATCCAGCCAAGTTCTCAGGACGATGCTATTCCCGGGGACATTCAAAGCAAATATGTTCCAAATTTCGGATTCGGGTTGTATTACAGCAACCAACGATATTATGTAGGTCTTTCTGTGCCACGGCTTTTGGAAAACAATATCGACCTTGCGGATTCGGGGCAGACCCTCTCGACAGAAATACGGCACATTTATGCTATGGCGGGTATTTTGGTCGATCTGGGAGATCATGTACAAATGCAACCACAGGTATTGTTGAAATACGTTCCCGGCGCACCTTTTGATGGAGATGCCAATTTGAATTTTATCTTTGCAGAGAAATTCACAACAGGTGTATCCTACAGACTCGGAGGCTCCAAACGCTCCGGGATCGGTGAATCGGTTTCGGCGGTTTTAGGAATACAGTTATCGGAAAGCATCCTTTTTGGACTTTCCTACGATTTTACTTTGTCTGAGCTAAAAAACTACAACAGCGGAACCATTGAAGGCGTTTTCAGATATTGTATCGGTGGCCGCTCACAAGGAAATGAATACGTAAGTCCCAGGTTTTTTTGATAAGCATTTATTTTTCCCCCATGAGATGATGCATAATGTAACCTAATGAATTGTTTCCCGTTCATAAAAAGGGAACCCGGTTTATTCAGGTAACCATCATCTCAAATACCTATTAAATTATGTTACGTAAAGCTTTAATTGTTTTTGGCCTTTGCCTGCCTCTGTTGTCCTCAGGGCAAAAGAGGTTTGGACAGCAAAGTAGTCAGACAGCGATCAACAGAGACGTTAACATCAGCAATGCCAGCAATATTAATACTGATGGACTTGAATTTTCCCCTGTTCTCTACGAAAACGGACTGGTCTACGTTTCAAGAAATAAAAACGGACTGATTGACGAAAATACCGGAAAAACTTTTTTCGAATTATTTTATTCTGAACTGGATCCTAACGGCATTCCGACCAGAGCGCAAAAATTTTCCAACGAACTCAACTCTCAGTTGCACGAGGGACCGGTTACTTTTAACAGGAAAGGTAACAAGATTTATTTCACCAGAAGTAATCTACGAAAAGGTCTGAGCAGAGCTGACAAAAAAGGACGGGTAGGATTAAAGATATATGAAGCGGAACGAGGTGATTTCGACTGGGAAAATATTGTCGAACTGCCTTTTAATGACGATGAATACTCTTGCATGCATCCGGCGCTTTCTGCCGATGAGACCAAACTCTTCTTCTCCTCCAATATGCCTGGTGGTTACGGAGGCATGGACCTGTATTTTGTTGAAAAACGCTATGGGGAATGGACAGCACCGATCAACCTGGGTCCGGAGATCAACACCAACAGGAACGAGGTTTTCCCTTTTATGCACGATAACGGAACCCTCTTTTTTGCCTCAGACGGACATGAAGGCTTCGGGGGGCTTGACATTTACATGATTAACCTTCAGGGACGGCGCTGGGGGCGACTAACCAACCTGGGAGCACCTTTTAACTCTGCTAAAGATGACCTTGGCCTGATCCTGGATATCAGAGGTGTACAGGGTTACCTGACTTCCAACCGTGACGGGGGCAGAGGCAGTGATGATATCTATATTTTTGAAGTACCTTATGGGCTGAAGGGAGTGGAAGGACCAGACATGGCAACTACGACCATTGCTACCTTTGATGGCCAAATGAGCAGAAGGCTGCCGGGAACGTCTATTTACGTATTTGAAATTTCTCCAAACGGCCTCGTTGAAAACAATGACCTTTACGATCTTCAAATTGTTTCAAAAGAACAAAATGAAGAGGGACAAAACAGTGAAATCCAACTCGTCCTGAAACGCAAAGAAGAAAAAAACCTTGGCGAACCGCATAGTATTACTGACAAAAACGGCGAAAGTGTTCTGGGGTTTGAAGATAATAAAGATTACCTGATCCTGGTATCCAAGGCTGGGTACGGCACTCAGGAAATCAAATTTAATACGAATGATCATACACCGGGAAGCTCCCTTGACATTGTGCTCGAACGCAGCAACTGCCTCGCCCTTAATGGAGTGATCACTACCTTTGAAAATGCCATCCCTGTCCCGGGAACCTTGGTAAGGGTGGTCAATACCTGTGATGGTTCTGAACAGGTTGTCAGAACAAATCTGAAAGGGGAATTCACCAGCTGCCTGCCTTTCGGTTGCGAATTTGTGATAAAAGCTCAACGTAAAGGCTACGAGGATGCACAAACAAAGGTATCAACGCAAAGCCTTCGTGGCAACCGCTCCATTGACATAGGCATTGAACTGGAGCCCAAATCCGAACTCATTTTAAAAGAACCTATCAGAACCGGATCCGTCATCGTTCTGGAAAACATTTATTACGACTTTAACAAATCTGCTATCCGTAAAGGAGCAGCTCCCGATCTTGAAGCCCTGGCCAAACTGATGAAGCAGTATCCAAGCCTTGAAATTGAACTCGGAGCACATACGGATAGCCGTGGTGAGACCAATTACAACCTCGAACTTTCTTTAAAGAGAGCAGAATCCGCCAAACAGTTTCTCACCAATCGCGGTATTGATGCGGACAGGATCAAGTCTTTTGGTTATGGAGAAGCTCAACTCCGTAACCAATGCAAGGATGGAGTGCCTTGTACCGAAGAAGAACACCAGTTTAACAGAAGGACGGAGGTAAAAGTCCTTAAAATAGATGAACAGCCTGATCTGAATGATCCGGAAGGTAACACTAAAAACAACCGGTAAATGTGACTTGACATCAAAAAAAATGTCTATTTTATAGCAACCCTTACTCTTTTCACCTAACACCCCTTGAAAGAGATTTTCAAACCAATCAAAATCATTTATTATGGCAGTTTTAAAAGTTATTGAGATAATGGCCGAATCTGAAAAGAGCTGGGAGGATGCAACCAGAATAGCTGTAAGCAAAGCCGGCAGTTCCGTAAAAAACCTCAGATCAGCCTTTGTCCAAAGCCAAAGCGTTACCGTTAAAAACGGTGAAGTCGACAAATTCAGGGTTAACCTTAAAATCACTTTTGAAGTCGATTAAAAAGAAAATTGTGTCTGCCAGCCTTGGCAGACACTCTTCCTCTTTTAACTTCATCTCTTGCAATCAACAGCCTTTTTCCTCACCTTTGTCTTTTTTATTTCCGTTAACTAAACTCAACAACCAGGTCGACCTTTCTTCCAATTTATTATGCACCCTGCTGACACCAAAAATTTTATTAATAAGCTGACGCCTCGGCGTTTGGTGAATGCCATTAAGGTGCTTTCCTCCTATTATCTTTCCAGAATAACAAAAAAACCGGTGCAATGGGGCATGCCCATTACTGTCTCCATTGAACCAACCACCGCCTGTAACCTGCGATGCCCGGAATGCCCCAGCGGTTTACGGTCCTTTATGCGGCCGACAGGTAATTTACAACAGCCATTATTCCAAAACATTATTGACCAATTGAGAAAGGACCTGCTCTTCCTCATATTTTATTTCCAGGGGGAGCCTTATCTCAACAAAGATTTCCTGGATATGGTGAAATATGCCTCCGAAAAAGGTATTTATACCATCACCAGTACAAACGCACATTTCCTGAATGACGAAAATGCTCAAAAAACCATTGACTCCGGGTTGGACAGATTGATCATTTCCATAGACGGCACTACCCAGGAAGTTTATGAAAACTATAGAAAAGAGGGAGAACTTAACAAGGTTTTGCAAGGCACAAAAAACATTGTAAAGTGGAAGAAAAAAATGGGTTCAGCAACTCCTCATGTAGTTTTTCAGTTCCTTGTAGTCCGGCCCAATGAACACCAAATGGAAGATGTTCTGCAACTCGCAAATGAATTAGGTGTTGACGAAGTAAAATTCAAAACTGCACAGGTTTACGATTTTGAGAACGGTAACCCCTTACTCCCCACCAATGAAAAATACTCCCGCTACCGCAAGCAAAAAGACGGCACCTACCGTATCAAAAACAAACTTCTAAACCATTGCTGGAAATTATGGCACTCCTGTGTCATAACCTGGGACGGGAAGATAGTCCCCTGTTGTTTCGACAAAGATGCCCAACATCAACTCGGAAACCTCACCGAACATAATTTCAAAAACATTTGGAACGGTTCCGCCTACAATATTTTCCGCAAAAAAATCTTAACAGGGCGAAATAAAATAGATATTTGCACAAATTGCACTGAAGGCACTAAGGTTTGGTTATAATTGCTTGTCGGTTTAAAAAAAATCATTTAACTTTGTTAGTTACATCGTGTTATCAAAATTCACCCAGACCATTTTGCTGAGCTGCCGGAAAAAACAGTGTGTTTTCCCGGTTCATTTTTTTGAATAAATTGTGTTTCATCAAGATTGAAATACTTTGATTTTTTCTTGAAAGGACAATTTTATCGCTTTCAGGAAATCTTCAATGTGATAACTGATTTTTTATAATCCCTGCCTTGAGGCGACATTTGCGAATCATCGAAAAACATTTTTCACTATAAATTTTGCTCCTAACCGGGGGGACAAAAACAGGAGGTCATGCAGGAAAATTTTAAAACTATCTTTACAGGTCGTCTGGACTTTGCCAACAGTAGAAGCTTTGACAAAGTGGTAAAGTTATATGACCACCGTATGGAAAATTATTACAAAACAGAGGTGTTACTGCAATCCGAAGAAGTTTTCAATGAAGAGAAATTGTGCCTTGACATCCCAAGATTTATCACACTGGCTCCCAAGAAAAAATGGCAAAACACCATCAACCTCCTGAATGCCGTTGCTGAATACGCCGTAGCCGGTGACATCAAAGCCTGGATGATGCTCGACGGGAAACTTATCGACCGACATTACATTGAACCCGATAGTGACAAAACAGCTGTAAAAGAATTCCAGCGAGGCCGCAAACTGCTCCAGCAACCTGAAACCATGGAGGATGCTTTTGAAGCCTTCACCAGAGCCATTGCTAAATTCGACAAACACGCTGTGGCCTACGAACGCCGTGGTTTCGTAAACTTCAGCCTCAAAAACTACGAGGATGCTATTTACGATTACACAAAAAGCATCAAATACAACGATGCCATCCCTCAGCCTTATCTCGGTCGTGGATTGGTACAAATGAATCTCCAGAATTATAAAGAAGCCATTGAAGACTTTGATCAGTCTGTAAAAAGAGCCATGCCACTGCAATCCATCTACTGGCATGCACGCCGCGTGAAAGCCGATTGCCTGATGGCCCTCAACGATTATGAAGGCGCTGTAAAAGAACTGACGCTTTTTTCCAAAAGACGCTTCACTCCGGACAACCGGAATTTCTTGTGGAGAAAGAAAATATTTTTCAACCTGGGCAAATGCCTCATGGAGCTCGAACGATATAAGGAAGCTGTGGAGGCTTTTACTTCCGCCATTGAAATCGAAGAAGGAAAGGGCAATGTTTCAGACCTGGAATTACTCGTTAACCGAGGCATCTCCAGAAAAAAAGGAGGAATGAAGGGCTTCAGAACTGACTGGCAGGAAGCAGCGGACAAAGGTTCAGAAGCGGCAGCTGAATTACTTTCCAATAAGTAAATTTACACAGTGATAGAGCTCAACTATAAAGAATTTGGTCATGGCGATCCTCTGATCATCCTCCATGGCCTGTTCGGCACTCTCGACAACTGGCAAACTATGGCCAGAAGACTTAGCGAACACTTCACCGTTTTCATCGTTGACCAACGAAATCACGGCAAATCTCCTCACACCGAAGAACACGGATACTCTTGTCTTGCAGAAGACCTCCACGACTTTATGACCTCCAAATGGATGTACAAGGCCCACCTGCTGGGACATTCCATGGGAGGCAAAACCGTTATGAGGTTTGCAACAGAATACCCGGACATGGTGGATAAACTGATCGTTGCCGATATTGCACCCAAAGCATACCCTGATACACATAGCGATATTTTCAACGCATTACTTTCCATCGACCTGACCACGGTTTCTGCCAGACAGGAAGTAGATGACTTTTTGAAAAAAAGCATTCCGATCTTTGCCGTCAGGCAATTCCTTTTAAAAAACATAACACGCAATAAGATAACCCACCGCTACGAGTGGAAAATGAACCTTCCCGTTTTGTATAAATATTACAAAAACATCCTGAAGTTTGATCTTGGGAATGAAGTATTTGAAGGGGAAACACTGTTCATTCGAGGAGCACAATCTCCATACATCAAGGACGAGGACATGCTGGAAATCCTGGAATATTTCCCAATGGCCCAGCTGCAAACCATAGACAATGCGGCACACTGGCTGCACGCAGATCAACCGGAAGAGTTTTTTAATATGACCTTGTCTTTTCTGGAAGATTGATGAAATTCGGTTACGGGTTACGAGATTTGTTGTTTTAAGACTTTGTCTTGAAATCCATATCTCTTTCGTCTTCAGACGAATGTTCACACTTCGGTACGTACAAATCGTCTGAAGACGATGATAATATCAGTCTGAAGTAATAAACTTCAAACAACAGAAATCAACACGCAACCCGTAACTTAAAATTTCTACTGAAAAAACGGATTATTCTGCTTTTCAAACCCAACAGTCGTTGCAGGGCCATGGCCTGGCCACACTTTTACATTATCAGGCAAAGTGAAGAGTTCGGTTCTCACACTGTTGATGAGCGTATCGTAATCTCCGCCTGGCAGGTCTGTACGACCAATGCTTCCGTAAAACAAAACATCCCCTGCTATGACAAAAGCATCCTTTTCGCAGTAAAAACACAAGCTGGCAGGTGAATGCCCTGGAGTGAACAACGTTAATAAGGAAGTATTGCCAAAGGTTATCGTTTCCCCGGCCTCGATGAAGTACCCTGGTTTTGGAGAAGGTTCCGGTTGGGGTAACCCATAAACCTGAGAAATTTGAGGAACCGCTTCGAGTAACGGCAATTCGCCTTCATGGATACCCAGCGGGAGATCAAATTGCTCAGCAACAAACTTGTTACCAAATACATGATCGATGTGACAATGCGTGTTAATGAGCTTTACAGGCTTAAGTCCTTTATTCGTAATGGTATCCAAAAGACGCTGATCTTCACCAGCATTTGAATTGCCCGGATCGAAGATCACACACTCTCCGGTTTCGTCATAAACCACGTAAGTATTTTCCTGAAAAGCATTAAATGTTAAACTCAATACATCTGCCATACGTTATAAATTAGCAATTGTCGCGAAATTTTGATAAATTGAAGGCGGTTCAGAAAGAATTCTGTCGGGTTTTTGCTTTTCTCTTCCGGACTATTTTATGCTTAGTCATTTTGGAAAGTTGGAAAAAGGAAAAATTGGAATCATTAAGATCATCTAAATTCTTACCAGTTCTTCCACCCTTCCGTCCTTGCTATTATCATAACCGAAACAAGGTGCTGTGAGATAAAACTTGACCTCGATAATTATTTCTGATCGCCAAAATGCAAATATAAAGTTTATGAAAAATTTCCTTGCCTTACTTGGCCTAATATTGATGACCAGTCTGTTGAATGCCCAAAACGCAGAAGTCTCTTTTGGGAAGAATCGTGTGCAATTCCACGACGACTTTGAACAATGGTCCCAATATGAAAGCGAAAATTTCATAACCTATTGGTATGGAAAATCCAGAACTATTGGGCGCATGGTGGCTCAGATAGCGGAATACGACTTCCGGGAGATCCAGAACATCCTCGAACATCACATCAACAACAAAGTAGAGATCATCGTTTACGTCGACCTTACCGATCTCAAGCAAAGTAATATTGGCAGTGAAAAAGTTTTTTCCAACCGCACAGGTCAGACAAAAATCCTGGGCAACAAGATTTTTGTTTATTTCAATGGAGATCACAATCACTTAAGAAAACAGGTCCGCGAAGGTATTGCCTCCGTTTATCTCGAAGCGATGTTATTTGGCTCTACGCTACAGGAAGTTGTCCAAAATGCCATAGCCCTCAACCTGCCCGGTTGGTTTAAACAGGGACTTGTCGCCTTTGCCGCCGAGCCATGGAACTCAGAACTGGACAATGAGCTGCGCGATATCATGCTGGATGAGGAATTTGACGGTTTCGAAAAATTTGCAGAAGAAAATCCAGTTCTTGCCGGGCATTCCCTCTGGTATTACATCGATGCCAATTACGGCCAATCCACCCTTTCCAACCTGCTTTATCTTACCCGGATCAACCGGAGTGAAGAAGAAGGTTTCAGGGCTGTTTTGGGAACTCCTTTTAGTTTTGTTTTAAATAAATGGGAAAAATATTTCCAGACACGTTACACTCAGGACGAACAGGCGCGCCAGGTTTTTTCAGGCAATGAGATCAAAATAAAAAACCGTCGCAATCTGCCTGTTTACAATGTCAAATTGAGTCCGGATGGTACCAAAATCGCCTATGTTCAAAATGAAATTGGAAAATACAAAGTATTCATCCAGGACATTGCCACCGGAGACCGCAAAGCTGTTCTTAAAGGAGGTACGCGCAACACCTTCCAGGCAACCGATTATAACTACCCGATGATCCAATGGAATCCCAATGCGCAGGAATTGGGAATTATTTTTGAGAAAAGGGATGTAGCCTATTTCTCCTCATACAATATCCTGACAGAGAAAAAAACCACCGAATCCATAGCACCCGGTTACCAGCGAATTTACAGCATGGATTATGTCAATCCTTTCACCCTGTTATTTTCAGGGTCCGTTGACGGAAATTCAGACATTTTCATTTACAACATCAAATCCAGACAATCCGACAGGATCACACGTGATTTTTACGATGATCTGGATGCCGTATTTACCAAAACAGAAAATAAGCGAGGTATTCTGTTCGTGTCCAACCGTCCGGATTCCACCATGCAATATCTCAAACATGATACCATTCTTCCGATAAACACCTTTGATGTTTTCTATTATGACCTCGACAAAAGATCCCGGGAGCTTGTACGGGTCACAAATACACCGGAAATCAGTGAAAGATACCCCATCGCTATTGACGAAAAGTGGTTTGGTTACCTTACGGATATCAATGGAATTCAGAACAGAGCTATGGCTTACCTGGAGGACTACATTCACCACTATGAACAAGCCATAACCTTCAACGATGGCTCAGAAATCATTCTTCATGCTGATTCAACGATTGCAGGAATTGATTCCACCACCATTGACAGCATTGCCATATTCCCTGTGATCAAGAAGCGAGCGATCAGCCATATGAGCACGGATCTCCCAAGAAATATTATTGAACAACATACAGCTCCAAGAGTTAACCAGGTACTTGATGTGGCTCTACTCGAGCATAAAACAAGAATCTTTATAAACCCAATCGACACCGGAACAGTAAAAAATCCAGCAGCTACTTTTTTCAGGAAAACTTATCGCCCTACAAGTGGCAGCACCAATAAAATTTCTCTGGAACAACCCACTAAAACAGTATTAGAAGTGGTAGAAGAAGTTCCGCCCACAGAAGAACCTCCAAAGGAAGACAAACCTGAAAAAAAGGAAGAGAAGGTCGACATTGACAATTACCTTTTCCAAAGTGAATTTGACGATGATGAGTCTGTCGCGCCCGCTGAAAAGGAAACGCCGCAACCGGCAACTAAGGAAGAGAAAACTGAGGAAATTACCACAATTCCTGCAACGATCTATATCGAAGGCCAAACAAGTGGAAGACAGCCGGTAGCTGCGGAAAGTTCAGTACGCAGTATCCATAAGATTCGTCCCGGAAAAATAAAACCCTACCGCCCTCAATTCAAGACGGATTACGTAACCACTCAAATGGATAATAGTCTGCTTTTTGAAGGCCTGGAAAGTTTTGGTGCCAACCCGAATGGTTTCAATTATCCACCTGCAGGCCTACTGCTAAAGGCGAACTTCAAGGATCTGCTGGAAGACTACCAGTTTGATCTTGGCGTAAGAGTCCCAACCTCTTTTAACGGTACGGAATTCTTTGTGGTTTTTAACGACAAAAAGAAACGCATTGACAAACAATATGCCGTATATCGCAAAAACGTACGCCTGCCCGATGAATCTGCCAGTGTGAGTGTACCTGCAAAACGGGAATACAATATTCTGTTAGGGCAGTTTCGCATGAGTTACCCGTTTGATATTTTCAGAAGTGTTCGGGCAACGTTTATGCTGCGGAAGGACCGATCACTTTATTTCGCCTCAGAGCAACCTACATTGAACAGGGAGATCCTGAACGAACAAAGAGCAAGTGCCAAGCTGGAATATGTTTTTGATAATACGCTTGACGTTTCCATCAATATTAAAAACGGAACCCGTTATAAAGTCTATGCAGAACTGATAAAACGTTTCAATGTCGATGTCGAAACGGGAGTGAAAATCGGCTTCAACGAAGGATTTATGACCGTGGCAGGATTGGATTTCAGGCATTACCAGCGGCTTGACAAACATTCCATCCTGGCATTCCGATTGGCAGGAGCTACTTCTTTCGGACAGGAAAAGATTCTTTTATTCTTGGTGGGGTTGATGGAGAATTGATCAATATTTTCAATAATAACATTCCTATCCCTCCAAACGAGTCCTTTGTCTACCAAACACCGGCGACAAATATGAGAGGTTTTTCCCGTAATATCAGGAACGGAAATTCATTCCTGCTGGCTAATACTGAATTACGGGTACCGATCGTGAGGTATATAGCTCCTCGGGTGAAATCGCCATTCCTCCAGAACCTGCAGGTAGTTGGTTTCTTCGACGTCGGTACTGCCTGGACGGGAGAAAGCCCGCTCAGTGATGAAAACCCGCTTAATATCAGCTATTTCCCGGAAAACCAGCCTAACCCTCCGGTTGTCGTAAGGGTTAAGTATTATCGTGATCCAATCGTTGCTGGTTATGGTGTAGGTGTGCGCTCTGTTATTTTTGGGCACTTCCTGAGATTTGATTATGGTTGGGGATATGAAACGAAGGCACAGCTGAAGCCAAAGTATCATATTTCGATGGGAGTTGATTTTTGATTCGAGGCCTCAGGCTTCATAGGGTTTGAGATTAGGGATTTGTGTTTAGAGTTAGTTTAACCTCGATGTACGCTTGAGAAGCGCTAAGATCGCTAAGGGATATATTCTCAATAAAAAAGACCTGCCTGTTGTGAATAGGCAGGTCTTTTTTAATACCTCATACCAGTAACTAGCAACTAGTAACCAGTACCCAGAATTAAGTTTTCACCCGGTACCAGGTCTGGGTTCTGTAGAGGCCTGTCCAGTGTTTACCACGGACTTTCAATTCGTCCTCTTTATCGTCATCAAACCACATACTGCAACCATAGCTGCTTCCATTGGCCGGGTCCAGGATGGTGCCTGATTTCCAGTAATATTTATATGGTTTGAGGTCCTTAAGGATAACCATCCCGATAACGGGTTTATTTTTTAATGGCCCTGGACACTTCTCACACACGGTATCAGCCGGCTTAAGCAACAACTTAGTGACTTTTCCGAAAAACTTACCGTCTTTTTTATAGATCTCAACATAGGATTTAGCCTTACCTGTTTCATCGTCAATGGTCTTCCATATGCCAACGGGTGAAGCTTGTGCCATGGTTACTGTTGCCAGGATCATGGCAAAACAAAAAGAAAAAATGGTTTTCATTGAAACTTTATTTGTGAAGTTATTTGAAAGTAACTTCTTTATGAAAAAATGTAAAAGCAGGGCTTTTTTTATAGCCCTGCACTAGTATGTTCTTCAAGCGAAACTACAAATTTTTAATTTTTATTGTATTTTAAACCCCAAGAATATCTGATATTAACCATGACCGATAAGAATTTTCCAGGTATTACCATCATTGAAACAAGGTGGCTAAAAAAGGGGATGGGCATCTGTATCCCTCCTTTTGGTATATTGGTTTACAAAGGCGCTTCACATGCTTTGAAGCAACATGAATATGGGCACTTTCTGCAATATAATCAAATGGGATTTTTCAATTTCTACCTAAAAGTTGGGTTTCCAAGTTTGTGTAGTGCTGCTTTTTATCCCCGTAATCATCACAATCTGAAAGTAGAAAAAGACGCCAACCGAAGAGCTGTTGATTTCTTCGGAATGGATGCGCCGGTGGCCAATGCACGGTTCTGGCCCCGGTAGGTAA
>QQUB01000040.1 GCA_008501835.1 Bacteroidota bacterium | reverse complement strand
TAAACGGAGAGTTTTCCTGTACTTTCAGGGGAGATTTGCCAATCAAGAACAAGGCAAATGCTCCGATGTATTTCGTGGAAAAATAATTCGGATAGAATTTTTGATTATACATTCTTTTACTGTACCGTGGCGACACTTTGGGAAGTATAATTTCTATTTCCCGAAAAACTACACATCAAGTCCGGGGTTAACCCGGAAACTTACATACTAAAAGATGGGAGGGACCTTTTGTTTGACCGGCAAAAGGCACAAAATATATTCTATTGACAACTGGTTCTTGAATCAGCTTGCCGAAGAATAATAGCATCTATCGTTAATCAGTGAGATTAACCAAATCATAATTTCACATGGAATGTACTCAGATAGTATATTCCAAATTTAAACAACAGTAGCCGCAACCCTCCCTAGGATTGCGGCTGTTTTTTTGCTGTGTTGAAATTAAATTGAGGTTTTCAAGGTTGTCTGGTTGCAGGCAAATCCTTTTTACTATATTTGCGGCATGAAATCTTTAAAAAACATTCTGATCCTTTGTACGGGTAACTCCTCTCGCAGTCAGATGGCAGAAGGTTTTCTTAGCCTTTTCTTACATGATAAGGCGAATGTCTATAGTGCAGGCGTGGAAGTCCATGACGTAAACCCTTATGCTATTAAAGTAATGGCAGAAGATGGTTTGGATATTTCTTCTCAGACTTCGAATCACCTCAATGAATACCTTCAAATGGATTTTGATTTTGTTATAACTGTTTGTGACCATGCCTCCGAGGTATGTCCTGTTTTTCCAGGTGCCAAAGAGACTTTCCACCATAATTTTACGGACCCTACCAAAATCGAAGGTAGTGAGGAGGAGAAATTGGAAGCTTTCCGCGAAAGCAGAGATCAGATTAAACATTGGTTTAAGGATTTTGCTGACGCCCTTATTCTACCTTAAGTCTTCATCAATTATTAAGTATAAAAAAAACAGTTGCTTTGTGGAAAAGCAACTGTTCAGGTTTTGGTTTGAATGTTCAACTTATGGAGTGACATATTTGTTTGTCCCTCCTGGTTTCAGGTGTTTAAATATTCCTTCATTCGGTTAAGAAGAAATATGGGGTTGATACAAAATTACTTTTAACCTTACGCTTATTTATGCGTATAAATACCTGATTTTGACTAAAAATGCGTTCAAATGAAGAAAGTTTGGCGAATTTGAGATAACAAAAGGAATGATGAATTTGTTTCCTATCTGATAACAGAGCTTCATTTTTTGAATTCTTATCCATCTGCCAGCCCAAAAATGGTTAAGCAAAAGAGTAACTATTCGATGGTTGGAACCATTAATTTCTTGCAATTCGATTAATTTTGCCGGGATAAAACAGGGAAATGATAAAAAGACGTATTTGCATATTGTGGGTGTTGATGTTATGTGCCATAGCCGGATGGACACAGATTTTAACTGTTCAGGATGAAGATACAGGTGAACCATTAGAATTGGTAAGCATTTCCAGTGATGCCCCCAAAGCATTTACATCTACCGATAACCTTGGGCAGGCAGATATTAGTGATTTTGAAGGAGGTGATTTGATTCAACTGAGTTTGCTTGGTTATTTACCTTATTCGGGCAGTTATGAGGATATGGAGGCGAATGCATTTACTGTTTTACTCAAATCGTCTTTTTTAAAAATGGATGAGATTGTTGTTTCGGCCTCCCGCTGGAGACAATCCTCCAGAGATATTCCGGCTAAAGTGATTTCTGTAACACCTGGTGAGGTAGCGCTTCAAAATGTTCAGACAGCTGCGGACCTGTTGGGAGTATCAGGAAAAGTTTTTATTCAAAAAAGCCAACAAGGGGGAGGAAGTCCGATGATCCGTGGGTTTGCAACCAACAGATTGCTGTATGCGGTTGATGGAATTCGTATGAATACCGCGATTTTTAGAGGAGGAAACATTCAAAATGTTATTTCCTTGGACCCCTTTGCCATGGAGCAAACTGAAGTGTTTTTTGGACCCGGCTCCGTGATTTACGGCAGTGATGCGATTGGGGGCGTAATGAGTTTTAAAACATTAACTCCTCAGTTCTCCTTAATGGACAAACCATTGGTAACTGGTAAATCTGTATTCCGGACAGCTTCGGCTAACAATGAACGAACAGGGCATTTTCACATAAACTTAGGTTGGAAAAAATGGTCCTTAATCACAAGCATCAGTGCAAGTGATTATGATCATTTGCGTATGGGAAATGTGGGTCCTGAAGATTATCTCAAAACATATTTCGTCCAGCGCCAGGATAGCATTGATGTCGTGGTGGACAACGAAGATCCTCTTGTTCAGAATCCTTCAGCCTATGCTCAAATGAATATGATGCAAAAGGTTCGATATAGACCAAATGACCAATGGGACCTTCAATATGGATTCCATTATTCAGAGACTACTCCTTATGGACGCTACGACCGTCATCTGAGGGTCAGAGATGGTCTTCCCAGGTATGCGGAATGGTATTATGGTCCCCAAAAATGGATGATGAATAACCTTAGCATCAGCCATTTGTACGAAAATACCTTTTATGATGAATTCTTTATCAGAATAGCGCAGCAATCCTTTGAAGAAAGCAGAATAAATCGTTCTCTACATGAAAGTGAAAGATCCCGCAGAATTGAAGAAGTCGAGGCTTATTCCGTCAATTTCGATCTATTGAAAAGGTTTGGTAAAAGGAATACCCTGTATTACGGGATGGAGTATGTGTTTAATGATGTCCATTCCAAAGGACTTGAGGAAAATGTTGAAACAGGGGAAATGAAAACAGGTCCTTCCAGGTATCCAAACTCGAATTGGCGGTCTCTTGGTTTTTATGTCAATGACCAGTTCAAAATTTCTGAGTCATTCATGCTCCAGGCCGGAGTTCGATTTAATCAGTTTGGCCTAAAGGCTGATTTTGATTCAGAATTTTATCCCTTCCCATTTAAAACGGCTGATATAAACAGTGGTTCCGTTTCCGGAAGCTTTGGCATGGTTTACAGGCCTACAGAAACGATGGTAATCAGTTCCAATCTTGCAAGAGGGTTCCGGGCACCAAACGTTGATGATGTCGGGAAAATTTTTGACTCTGAACCTGGAGCGGTGGTTGTTCCCAATCCGGACCTTAAACCTGAAATTGCCTATAATTGGGACATAAATGCTGCCAGGATCTTTGGGAACCGGGTTAAAATTGACCTGTCCCTTTATTATACTTTGCTGGAAAATGCTTTGGTTCGCCGGGATTTTAATTTAAACGGCCAGGATATTATTCTTTATGATGGAGTTTTAAGCAAGGTCCAGGCAATTCAGAATGCTGCCAAAGCCAGAGTGTATGGCATTCAAACGGGAATAGAGATCAAATTCCCGAAGGGTTTAGGGCTTTCTTCTGATTTTAATATTCAGGTAGGAGAGGAGGAACTGGATGACGGAACACTGAGCCCATCAAGACACGCAGCTCCATGGTTTGGTACAACCAGGCTGACCTATACTACTGAAAAATTAAACCTTCAGTTTTATTCTAATTATCAAGGCACCCGTGCTTACGATGATATGCCTTTTGAGGAAAAAGGCAAAACAGAGATCTACGCTGCTGACGAAAATGGAAATCCTTATGCTCCTGGCTGGATAACCCTGAATTTCAAGGCAATGTATCAGATTTCCGAACATTTTAGTCTTTCATCCGGATTAGAAAATATAACAAATCGTCGGTATAGGCCATACAGCTCAGGGATATCCGCAGCCGGAAGGAATTTTATTCTTTCATTGACTGCAAAATTCTAGCCATATTTAACTATAACCAAATGTGCCTCGCTGGCTGGGTCGGATCAATGGAGAAAAGGAGACTTTTCCCATAGTGATCCGGGGGTGGACTCCATGCACGAAGAAGTTCCACCCCCGGTTTTAAGTCAAAAAGTTTACACTTTCTAACTTAAAACCGACCCCGCCAGCGAGGTACATTACTTAATCCCTGATCCTTAGCTCCACCCGACGGTTCGGAGCCCG
>QQUB01000886.1 GCA_008501835.1 Bacteroidota bacterium | reverse complement strand
TTTGGAGCCAAAAGCATTGCCAGAACAGAACTGAACTTTGACAGGAATTCCTTCCGGTGTCAGGAAGGGAAATCCATTGGAAGGATTTTCATTAGATTCAAGGGCTAAAGAACCTAAGTTTTCATTGGTATTCTCTGAAGCAACTAACAATTCAATCCCATCCACGACATTACACCTTCTCCGCACCTGACCTGTTAGTTCAATCTCAACTCCTTTGAAATGAGCTTTTGCGGATGCCAGAAGTTCATTGGCCACCTGTTCCACTGCCGCAAGATGGAATTTATTTTTAGAGCGTTGGAAATACTCCAGTTGTTCCTTCAACGCATCCTGCGTCTTTTTGCCAAAACCTTTAAGGTCCACGAGTCTGTTTTCATTTACGGCATAAAGTAATTCCCCGACACTTTCAACGCCTAATTCATCCCAGATCGTTTTAATCTTTTTTGGACCAAATCCTTTGATCTCCAGCATTTCCAAAATACCTTCCGGTGTTTTCTCTTTGTATCTTTCCAGAGTTGACATTTTGCCAGATGACAAAAGTTCTTCAATCTTTCCTGAAATGGCTTTCCCCACCCCGGGAAGGGCGTTAATTTCCTCCGATGACATGTCCGTCAATGGTTGGTCAAGTTTCCTGAGTCGCATGTAAGCATTTTGATAGGACCGGATTTTGAATTTGTTCTCACCATATAATTCCATTATTTTTCCTAAAAACTGGAAGGATTTTGCAACATCTTTATTTGTCATCACGTAAAAGAGATTTTAGAAGGAAACATGTTAGCCAAAAGTAATAAATGTGAACGAGCAAACAAGGGCTTTCATGTTTTTTGATTTCAAAAAAATGGCGGATTATATTTGAATAAAAAAAAATTAAATCTATATTTGTTTTAGTACCGGGACAATATACTACATACAATCTACACATACATTTTCAAAATCCATCCGGTTCAAATTATAATCCATTCTTCGAGAGGCAATAAGACTTTCAGACAAAATTAGTTTGAATGCTGATTTTGTGTTGTTCGTTTTATTGATATCATTATTTTCTCCCAATCCGATCGCACAAAAAGGCTTAAAAAAAGCGTGATGCTTTTTAAAGAATAATTTTTGAAAAAGACCCTCATGTTCTTTCATGGGATTTTTATTAACACTTATTTTTAAAACAAATTCATTATGATTCTAAAAAATTACATTAAGGTACAGTATGCTTTAGCTATGCTGTTCGTTTTTGCGCTTTCGGCTCTGCCTACGCAGCAGGCTATGGCTCAGTGCCCGAATGACAACATCTTTTTCTTCTCCACACCGGCTCCAACTACACCCGGAGCTACTGTCCAGGTGACTTCCTGTATTTTTGGTGGAGAATACATTACCATGACAAATATGCAAGCGGGAGCAACTTACCGTATTTCTACTTGTGGTGACACTGATTTCGATACAGAGATCACTGTTTACTCCGCAGGAGGAGTATTCCAGGTTGAAAATGATGACGCTTGTGGTCTGCAATCAGAAGTAGACTTTACGCCTACAGTAACTGGTGATTATGACATCCTTGTGGATGAGTGGATTTGCTCATCTAACACGATTTGCATGACATTGAATGTTACTTTAATTGATACTTCACCTCCAGCAAATGACGATGCTTGTAACGCAACGCCACTTACATTAGGTATTCCTGCAGACATTAACAATGAGTTTGCTACTACCCAGCAGTTTGAGCCTAACCCAGGTCCTGGTACCGTTGGAGAAGCTCCAACATGTAATGCTATTGACGGATGGTGTAGTTTCGAACTTGATCTTGACAACACCGTATGGTACACCTTCGTAGGTCCTGCCAGTGGATGTGTTTCTGTTGAGATTGCTTCTCCTGGATTGACTGACTTACAGTTGGCTGTATACCAGTCAGATAACTGCAACAACTACTTCAAATTCAAGGAAGTTGCTGCCAACGATGATGGAGGTCCTTTATTCGTACCTTTCCTCGATTTCTTCGAAGTTGTTCCTGGTCTGACTTATTTTGTTCAGGTTGACGGATACAACGGTGACTTTGGTGTAGGTGACCAGATCATTGTACATGATGGTGCAGGACCAGTTCCTGCTCCTTGGACAACCAGCCATAACGGTGCTGCTGTTGGTTCATTTAGCTATGTAACTTGTGGTGAAGTTTACACTGCAAGCTCCAACCAATTTGCAACTCCTTTCAAAGATCAGGGCGGTTACATTCTTCAGACTATGTGTGGAGATGGATATGTTCAGGCAAGAGTTGATGACATTGATGGTCTTGGATGGGCTGGTATCACAATGCGTGAGTCCAATGCTCAGGGATCAAGAAAAGTTGATCTCAAGACTCAGTTGAACAGCCTCGTTCGTAGAGTTGTTCGTAAAGGAACCAACGGATTTGCTCAAAACCAGCAGTACCCACGTCCACAAGGATGGAACTGGCTGAGACTTGAAAGAGTTGGCGATCAGTTTGCTGGTTACATTTCTGAAGACGGAAGTAGCTGGCAGCAAATTTTTGCTTCTTCTTTCGTAATGAACAACTGTCTCCAGGTAGGTATGTTTGTTGAAAGTATCAACGTAAACTCTGTAACAACCGGAACCTTCTCTACTCCTGAAACTGGATCTTGTCCATGTGAAAGTAGCTTCGGTGGTTCTTACGATGGAGCTTACTGTGGTGCTTCTACCGGCTCACCAGGATTCCCTGATGATCCTACTTGTGAAGCTGCTGTATGTGCTGTTGACCCATTCTGCTGTGACATTTCTTGGGATGGTCTATGTGCTGCCCAGGCTATGAATGACTTCGCTGCTGAATGTGCTGATTGTTTGAGCGCTGCTCCAGCTCCAACCGGAGGATTTGGTACTCTGCAGTCTGATATTACACAGCCAGAAGACGTTGCAAACAACGTTGACAGAATTGGTGATTTGACGGTATTCCCTAACCCATCACAAGGAGTTGTAAATCTCCAGGTTGAAGATTTCATTGGCAAGTCTGCAACAGTTGTTATTTACACTAGCCTTGGACAGGAACTGTATACAAGAGTTTACGATGTAGTTGAAGTTTCTACCTTGACTATTGACCTTACTAGTCCTAAAGTAGCTAGCGGAATCTACCACCTGAACTTCGTATCAGAAGGACAGAGAATTACCAAGCAGGTAATCATCAACAAGAAGTAATTCTTGTTAAATCAAATTAGCAGATAATTAATGAATTGATGCTATAAAAAAGGGGCGCTTCGATACCGAAGCGCCCCTTAATTATTTTCCCCTGATAATAAGAAGTTTTCGAAAGGGTTAAATACCCTGATTAATCCAAAAACCTTGCTTTCCATTCCGGCTGCGGAATCATACAGGCTTCCCTTTTTCCAAACATGCGATATCTGTTTCGAGCAATAATCCCGTAAACTGCATCTCTTATCGGAGCAGGAATTATCATGAAGCTATACAAAAATTTCCAAAGGCCATCCAGGTGCCGGGTAACCCTTAATGCTGCTGTTGATCGGGTGAAAATCCTGTCACCTTCAACTAACACAAACGAATTGTAATCATCTGTAGGAAGACCGTATTTTGTTAATATGTTTTGACCAAAATCAGATTGAAGGGAAGCAAATTTAAAAATTCCCTTTTTATCCCGTTTCAATACAAATTGAACACTTCCGTTACAGAGATTACAAACTCCATCGAAAAGAACTACTTTAAGGTTTTCCTCCATATTCATGGTTTTATTATAAAATGGATTCCTGAACAAAGGGAAGCTTATCCGGATAATCCGTGGTGTAGTGCAAGCCTCTGCTTTCTCTCCTGGAAATAGCTGCACGGCTTACTAAATAGGCAATGGTAATCAGGTTTCTCAATTCACATAATTGCGGTGATAACACAGTCGTGTGATATAACTCTTCTGTCTCCTCGTACAATAACTGTAAGCGATCCATTGCCCTTTTCAACCTCACATTAGAACGAACAATGCCTACATAACTACTCATGACTTCCTTCAACTCTTTGATACTTTGAGTAATAAGTACCATTTCCTGAGGATCAGTAGTTCCGCTCGCATTCCACTCCGGAATACCTTCCGCAAACCTGGCTTCATCAATGGTTTCCAAAACATCCAGATGTATCCGGTGCGCAAATACAAGTGCTTCCAGCAGTGAATTGGAAGCCAATCTATTAGCACCATGTAAACCCGTACTGGTGCACTCCCCGCAAGCATACAGGTTTTTTATAGAAGTACGCCCCATGTCATCCGTTCTTACTCCGCCGCACATATAATGGCAAGCTGGAACCACTGGAATCATATCCTTTGCCGGATCAATACCCAAACTGAGGCACTTATCCAGAATAGTAGGAAAATGATCCTTGAATTTTTTCATATCGAGGTGACGGCAATCCAGGAACATACTTTCTTCTCCCTGGATCTTCATTTCATTATCTATTGCCCTGGCCACAATATCCCTTGGTGCAAGTGATTCCCGCTTATCGTATTTTTCCATAAAGGTCCGCCCTTGACGGTCTTTGAGAATGCCCCCGAACCCTCTGACGGCCTCCGAAACCAGAAAAACCGGATTTTCTCCGGCGGGGTTGAACAATGCAGTCGGATGAAACTGTACGAATTCCATATTTCCCAGATGCCCTTTTGCTCTGTACATCATAGCGATTCCATCCCCTGAGGCAATTACAGGGTTGGTAGTATTCCGGTATACTTGTCCGGCACCTCCCGTTGCAACGATGGTTTGCCTGGCAAGGATGGTTTCCATTTCTTTGGTGTCTTTATTTAGAACATAGGCACCGTAGCACTCAATATTTTCCGTAAGACGGGTAATGCTATACCCAAGGTGATGCTGCGTCAGAAAATCCACCGCAAAATAATGCTCATGGATCTCAAGGTTGGACATGGCATCTGCTTTGGCCAGAAGAGCACGTTGGATCTCCCAACCAGTCAGATCCTTATAATGAAGTATTCTGTTTTCGGAATGTCCGCCTTCCCGTCCAAGATCGTATTTATCTGCATCATTTTTATCAAATCTGGTCCCCCAGTCAATGATCTCCCGCACCCGTTGAGGTCCTTCGGAGGTCACAATTTCCACAGCCTTGAGGTTACAAAGTCCATCTCCTGCGTCAAGGGTATCATTGACATGTTTCTGGAAGGAATCAGTATCATCATTCCAGACTGCAGCCACTCCTCCCTGGGCATAACGTGTATTACTTTCACTTTCGTTGGTTTTAGTAAGTACGGTTATGGTCAGATCTTTTCGCTTTTCTGCGATTTTAATAGCAGTGGTAAGGCCACCAATTCCGGCACCAATTACAAGGATATCTGTTTTCTTCATTTGTTAATTTTTTACGACGAGTTGCAATGGTAATTATATCATCAAACCTGTCGCAAGATAACTATTTTACCATAGCAGAACCACATCAACCATAAGACATTTCTGCCAAAATTCCCTAATCAAATTCTTTTGATTTCCTAACGATACTTCAAGGGAAGCAAGGGAGCTATGTGACCATTATCACCAATAAACCCAAGGCTTTTCAATATCTTCGTGGCCAAATTGAACTACCTTAAAAACAACCGTATTTTCGTATGGTTTAACGCTATTTCAATGAAAATCAAAGAACTACTCCCAATCACTGATTGGCTTTCTAACTATAATAAGGATAATTTAAAAGGAGATCTTTCAGCAGGGTTAACTGTAGGAGTTATGTTAATCCCCCAGGGTATGGCTTATGCACTCATTGCAGGGTTACCGCCCATCTTTGGTCTTTACGCTTCCACGATCCCGATTATTCTTTATGCTATCTTCGGAACATCCAGGCAACTGGCCGTCGGACCTGTAGCGATGGTGTCATTACTGACTGCAACGGGTATCGGTGCCATGGTCCCTGAGGCCGGCAGCGAAATATATATTGGTCTGGCAGTTGCCCTTGCTTTATTTGTAGGAGCAATCCAACTCCTTTTAGGTGTTTTTAAACTTGGTTTTCTTGTCAATTTCCTTTCTCACCCCGTTATAAGCGGATTCACTTCTGCAGCAGCCCTAATTATTGGTTTAAGTCAGTTGAAGCACCTTCTTGGAGTAGACATTCCCCGAAGCCACCATATTCATGAAATCATCCTGAATGCCATCGAAAAATTTGACCCGAACCAATGGCCTACGATTCTTTTGGCTCTCGGAGGTATTGCTGTAATCGTTGGAATCAAGAGAATCAATAAAGCTATTCCGGGTACATTGATAGCTGTTGTACTGGGTATTTTGATTGTTTGGGCTTTCGGACTCAACAACATGGGGGTAAAAATTGTAGGAGAAGTTCCATCCGGACTTCCTAAATTCAGCGTTCCGACGTTTGACATGGCATCCTTTTCAGAACTACTGGTCATTGCCTTAACAATTTCTCTGGTGAGTTTTATGGAAAGTATAGCTGTAGCAAAGGCCATTCAAAATAAACATAAAAACTATAAAGTCGTTCCTAATCAGGAATTGATCGCGCTGGGAGTTGCCAATATTGGTGGGGCTTTTTTCCAGTCATACCCGGTTACCGGTGGATTTTCAAGAACTGCGGTTAACGACCAGTCGGGTGCCAAAACAGGCATGGCTGGGATCGTCAGTGCCCTGTTGATCATCGTTACATTGCTATTCCTTACTCCACTCTTTTATTATTTACCAAAGGCAATTCTTGCTTCAGTTATCATGGTGGCAGTTTTTGGACTGATCGATGTAAAGGAAGCTAAACACCTTTGGAAAAGTAATCGTACGGATTTTTGGATGCTGATCGTAACATTCATCGGCACTCTCTCCCTGGGTATTGAGCAGGGAATTGCATTGGGAGTAGTGCTTTCCCTGGTTATGGTTATTTTCAGAACCACCCGTCCTCATGTTGCAGAGCTTGGTAAAGTTCCCAACACTCACTTCTACCGGAACATAGAGCGATTTGACAACCTCGAGCATAGGGATGAACTGATTATCATGAGGTTTGATGCCCAGCTCTATTTTGCCAATGTCAACTATTTCAAAGACAGCCTTTATAAAATGACTATGGCCAAAAGTGATACCCTCCAACTGATCATTATCGATTGTGAGGCTATGAACAATATGGACAGTAGTGCCGTTCATGCCATTGATGATTTGATGGACGATTATAATTCCAGAGGTATTGAGGTTGTTTTCTCCGGCGTAAAAGGCCCTGTCAGGGATGCACTTCAAAAAGGACATTTGACCGGAAAAATCGGTGAAGATCACTTCTTCATGAGCATCCAGGAGGCTGTGGATTGTTTTGACGAGAAGTGTATTTCCGGCCTTGACAAAAGGCCTAAATTCTCACAATATACTTTACAATCCGATGCTTAAATATAATGAAGACTGGACCCTGTTCCTCGACAGAGACGGTGTGATCAACAAAAGGTTGCCCGGAAGATACGTTGGGGATATTGAGGAATTTGAATTCCTTTTCAATGTACCTAATGCTATTGCAAAGTTTTCCCAAATTTTTGGACAAATCATTGTAATCACCAATCAGCAGGGAGTTGGAAAAAAACTGATGACCGAAGAGCAACTGGGAGCCGTGCACCAACACATGTATGAAAAGGTAGAAATGGCGGGAGGTCAGATCGATGCTGTTTATTTTTGCCCCGATCTCAAAACTGATGCCAACCCCTGCCGAAAGCCCTCCCCCATCATGGGCCTATGGGCACAACGGGATTTCCCGAAAATCAACTTCAAAAAATCCATCATGGTTGGAGATTCTCTTAGCGACATTCTTTTTGGCAAAGCTTTGAAAATGGAAACTGTATTGGTAGAAACGAATCGGGAAGAAATGAAAGCAGTTCTCGAAATGGAAAAAAACGAACGGAACTTCCAAGTGGATCGAAAGGTATCCGGACTTTGGGAATTGGCGGAGCTTATTGAAAATGAATTTTAACAAAAAAAGAAATAATCCCTCCCCTTTACTTTTCCCAGTTCTTCTAACTCAACCCGAATTGTCTCCTGATCTTCCGGATTTCCCACTGCAATTATGACTTGGGGGTTTTCCAATAAATCAACGGTTTTCGTCGACTCAAAGGGTACTCCGTAAACCTCATGCCCCCATTTGGAAGGACTGTTACAGACCCAACGGAACTTTTGCTCCTTTTGTGAAAGCATTGAAGCCAACAACTTTCCCTTTTTTCCAGCTCCCCAAAGTACCAAAGGTCTTTCAGGCTGACGATCCAATTGCAGGAATCTGGGAACCTTCAATTTGAAATACTGTTGATTAGCGTAATGGGGGTCATTTCTAGAACTCCTGCTGTCATGATCGCGCCAATAGTGCAACACTTCATCACTGCCTACAGGTTTTAAACCAAATTCATAAAATCGAAAAACGAGATCATAATCCTCTGGATAAATATTCGGCTCAAATGCCTTGCAAATATCGAGGTCTTGCCGCCATACCATCCAGCAAGGAGATGGAATCACACACTCGCGGTATATTTCTTGAAAATGATTTCCATTGTCTACCAACCTATTCAACCAGGCTTCATATCGCTGATATCCGCCTCCAAGAGTGTGTTCAGCAATATATTTTACTTTACCGGTGGCCAGTACTCCCCTACCCTTTGACAGCAGAATTTGTTTAAGTATTTTCAATTTTTCAGGAACCATCAAATCGTCAGCATCCATTCTGGTGATCAGCTGACCAGAACTATTAGAATAGGCCAGTCTCAAGGCTGGGATGATACCCTTTTCTGTATTGTCAAAAACTTTGATCCGTGAATCTTTTGCTGCGTAAGTCCTTAAAATTATTCCGCTCTCATCTTCAGAAAAATCATTTACGGCCAATAACTCCCAGTTTTGCTCTGATTGAACCATTATAGACTCCAGGCATTCTTCCAGGAACGGAATGGCATTGTAGACGGGTAATAATATGCTGACTTTTGGATCGATAGTTGACAATTATTATTTCCAGTTAATTTTTCCAATTTTTTGATCACCTGCCACCCAGGCCTGTTGATAATTTTCTCCAAATCGAATGGTATAAAAATTGTCTTCTTTCAGTAACCCCCAGCTATTTCCTCCATCTTTTGACCATGAGAGGCCAGGAATGCCTACTGCCAGCAAAACCTGCCCATCACTGCCTGGTACATACTGCACACAAGACCGATACCCCGGGTGAAAACCATCAGCTGCCAGGTACCAGGATCGTCCGCCATCCCGGGTTATAGCCTTATTTTGGGTATTTTGATCTTTTTGCTCCCAATTTCCCCCAAAGATTATTCCTTGATTTTCATCCCAGAAGTCTGTTGTGAAAATTCCGGTCATCTGTTCCCCGGAAACAATGGGCGTTTCAAAAACGCTCCAGCTATGACCACGATCCTGCGAATGAAATACCCTCGATTTTGCTCCCCCGCTGACAATCCATGCATTGTCACCGTATAGAGCAATGTTAGAATTACTCGCAGCAAATGCAGCTTCACCCTCAGCAGTTTCCGGCAACTTTGAACAATCCAGTTTTTCCCAGTTCTGTCCACCATCCCTGGTAATTATTACGGATAAACACCCATCCGTCGGATCTCCCATAGCAATCCCCTCATTACCATCCCAAAAAGCCATAGCATCATAAAAAACAGCAGGATGGTCTTCCTTATAAACGATGTCCCAGGTTTTCCCTTCGTCTGTCGAGCGATATAATAAAGCCGGAGATGCAACGCAAAGCAGTAACACCGCTTCTTCTGTTACAGCTATAGCCCTGAAATGAGGAACAATGGAATCTGTTTTAATACTATCTATGGTCCAGGAAGCTCCACCATCCTTTGTATAACCAAAAACACCTCCCGAACCAGCAAACCACACCGTTTTGTCATCAACCACTTCAAGGGCCCGGATGCTGGCAGGTACTACAAAAGTATCAATACTTCTCACCACCAGCGTATCCGGTATTTCTACAGGATTCTCCGATTGATTCACCTCAGACTCACAGGCAAAGCACAAGGAGGATAGGACAAAAAGTAATAACAGGCTGGTCAGTGAAATCAGGTTATTTCTCATGGTATTAGATAAAAATTATTCTGATTAGCAATTTCAAAAGGCAAAATAATGAAGTTGTTGAAAATTTCTAAAATTCGGGGCAAATGGGAGTTCCAAATTTTGGATTTATTTCTTATTATTGTTCAAACCCGATTATTTCCCCCAAAGACTTCTGCTGAATACCCAATCCGGAACTATCCCCAATTATGGCAATGCTGTCTTAAAGTATTGCCATTATCTGACAATCTCCTTCATAATACCAAAAACAGATAAAAGATGGCACCAAAATTAAGTAAAACTGTTTTTCATCTTTCAGCCATAATGATTTTGGCTTTATTCCAGAATTTCACAAGTATTCCTGCGACTCACACCTCACCGGATTTAGAGGCATCGAAAAACCTTTCTGAGAATGTAATAGTTGATTTAAATGTAACGATTACATCCTCCACCGACGTTAGCTGCTTCCTGGGTGATGATGGATCTGCAACCGCCTCCGCTTCGGGAGGCAGTGGCAATTACAGCTACTTATGGGCCAATGGGCAAACTACCGCGACTGCCACAGGTCTTTCAGCAGGTTCTCACGGCATAACTGTAACCGATCTCTCCAATGGTGACACAGGAACTGCCACAGCCGTTATAGGTCAACCACAGCCTCTTAATTTAACGGCTACGGTCATTTCAGATGTTACCTGTGCAGATCCGACCGGGACAGCCATTGCTGTCGTCTCGGGAGGAACCACTGAATACCAATATCTTTGGGAAAGTGGGGAAACGACTCCTACTGCCATGAATCTGCAAAGTGGAATTCAAACGGTTACAGTAACCGATGCCAATGGCTGTGTCACAACTGATCAATTTACGGTACTTGCAGATACAGACCCTCCGGTAGCACATGCAGGAAATGACCTTGCTCAAAATTGTAATCATCCTGGACTCCAATTCACATTGGATGGGTCCCTCTCCTCTCAGGGAGAAGAATTCTCCTACTTCTGGTTTACTTCCAATGGAAACATCGTTTCAGGTCTGACTACACTTCATCCGGTGGTTAATGAATTGGGAACTTATACCTTATTGGTTACCGATGCTTCCAATGGATGTACTTCCTCGGATGAAGTAGTTGTTTATGAAGATTTTGAACCACCGGTTGCCGATGCAGGGCCTTCCGTTTCCATTTGTAAAGGAGATTGTCATACGCTGACCGCCAGTGCTGTAGAAGGAACTCCTCCTTATAGTTATATCTGGGCCAATGGAGCAGGCTCTGGCCCCACCATTGAAGTATGCCCTTTAATCACAACAATGTACACGGTAACAGTAACAGGCAGTAACGGATGTACATCATCGGACCAGGTATCAGTTTTCGTAAATGAAACCCCGTCACTGGACGTTTATTCCATTGATTGTTCAATGGATCAAATGACGTACACCATTAGTGTTCTTACAAGTGGAACCACCCTTACGGCAACCCAAGGGTTTGTATCTAACCAGGGGAGCGGTATTTATCATATTGAGGATATTTCTATTGACGGAGGTCCGGTTACCATTACTGCCACGATCGAGAACACCTCCTGCTCTACTGAAGTTGTGGTAGAACCTCCAGTATGCGGATGTCCTGATATTGATGCCCCGGAAAGTCAGGGAAATGTGTTTATTTGTGAAGATGACCCATTAGTTTCTTTATTTGCTGTTGCTCCGGAAGGTATGGCTGTTGATTGGTATGCAGAAGCTGCAGGAGGCACCCCTCTACTAAGTGGCTCTGAAGAATTCCTTCCACAAGAAGTAGGTACCTATTTTGCCGAAAGCCGAGACCCTGAGACGGGATGTGTCAGTGGTGAAAGAACTCAAATTTCCATTTCCATCAAACTACCACCGGAAGTCACCATATTCCAGGATGGAAATTTCTGTGAAGGCGATTGCACCATTCTTACAGCCATGGGTGATCAGCTTACCACCTATTCATGGATAACCGGACAAACTACATCAAGCATTTTTGTTTGTGATCCGGGCACTTATGTCGTTACAGCAACTGATATATACGGATGTTATGGTGAAGCCAGTATTGAGGTAATGCCACTGGCTACGCCAACTGCCGATGCAGGGCCAGATGGCATGCTGGATTGTGTAAACACTGAAATAACCATTGGTGGGGAAAACTCCTCCACCGGACCTGAAATCGAATATACCTGGTCTAATGGAGCTTCAACGCTTTATCAAACCATTTCCGAGCCCGGTGAGTATTTCCTGACCGTTGTTAACACTTCGACTTTTTGTTCTGATGTGGACTTGGTGGTTGTTACACAAAATGCGGATTTACCTATAGTTGATGCAGGAGAAGACACATGTATTTCCTGTGTAACTGGCTTAACTACTCTGGAAGTAGATCCCGGTCCCAACTTACAAGTTGTCTGGTTTTTCATGGATAATATTATAAACTCAAATCCAATTTTTGTATCAGAACCGGGCCAGTACATAGTTGAAGTTACCAACCTTGAAAATGGCTGTTCTAATACGGATACTGTTTTTGTTGACCTATGTGCTTTACCCGAAATTGCCGTTGACTCCTTAAGTGATGTTCAATGCAATGGGGAAAGTAATGGTTCAGTTTATTTTTCAGTGTCCGGGGGAACTCCACCATATGAATTTGAAGGATTAGATCTTGACAACCCCAACCTTGTAGCTGGAACTTATACGTTTTCAGTAACTGATGCAAATTTATGCCTTTCCACTACAACCGTAACAATAGAGGAACCAGGCCTGCTGGTCCTTTCCACCTCAGTCACTGCTGAATCAGGAAGTGGGTTAAATGATGGATCTGCCTCTGCTAATGCCTCCGGAGGCACACCTGAATATAACTTTGAATGGAGTAATGGAGAGACCACTTCTTCGATCACTAACCTCGCCCCCGGAACCTACACTCTTACCGTTACTGACTCGAACGGCTGCACAGCAGAAACCTCCGTCACGGTCAACAGTTTTGACTGTATGGGAATGGAATTCACTATTTCCGGAACAGGCATTATTTGCCCTGGCAGTAACGCAGGGTTACTGCAGGCATCTGATATCAATGGTGGAACAGCGCCTTTCACATATGAATGGTCAACCGGAAGTACTAACCCACAGATTAGCCAACTCTCCGGAGGTATATATTCCTGTACGATTACCGATGATAATAATTGCCAGTCTTCCGTCGATTTTGAAATTTCAGAAGAGGATAATGAACCGCCAGTTTTGAACACTCAAGACATCATCCTGTATCTCGATGAAGGTGGACAGGCCAGCTTCGACCTTGCTGACATTGATATCGGAAGTACCGATAATTGCAGCATCGATTCTTATTTTATTGAGACTATGCAATTTACGTGTGAAGATGTAGGAGAAAATCAGGTGGAGGTAATCGTTTTTGATGCCGCAAATTTATCAGATACAGGAATGGTCGTAGTAACAGTGGTTGATGAGATAGTACCAACTTTTATTTCTTGTCCTGAAAACATCTATTCCAACAGTTGCTCAACTGTGGAATATGCTTTGCCGGAAGCGATGGATAATTGTAATGTTGAGCTTGTACTTACAGAAGGTTTACCTTCAGGAACTGTCTTCCCGGAAGGTATTACCCAGGTTATTTATTCTGCTACAGACCCTTTTGGCAATAGCGAGACATGTATGTTTACCATAACGCTTGAGCATAACCTGAATGCATATGTTGAGGCCAGTCCTTTTGATTGTGATGCATTGATAACTGCCACTATTGTCGTTGCTGGTGGCACACCTCCTTACGAATACTTATGGAGTACCGGGTCCACAGATCCTCAGCTTTCCTTTATAGGCTCTGCAAGTGTTTCATGGACGGTTACTGATGCTGAAGGATGTATGGTAGGAGACGACCTGACTATTTCCGTACCTGAAGCATTGGAATTGGAGATACTTACTGTGCCTGAACAGGAAATGGAAGGTAATGGATCTGCTGACGCTACCATTTCAGGAGGAGTTCCACCATATACTTTCGTTTGGACCATTGATGGAGCTGTGGTCGCTTCCACAGAAGATATTGATAACCTTAATGCCGGAACGTATTGTCTTTTGGTTACCGATGCGATGGGCTGCCAGATTACTTCCTGTGCAACGGTAGATCAGGTCACAAACCTTCAGGATCAGGAATTGAATGAACAAATCAATATTGCTCCGAATCCGGTTAGGAATCTTTTGACCATCGATTTTGGAAGTTTTGGTAATGAGTTGGCAAACCTACAACTGTTCAATGACAAGGGACAATTGGTTCAGTCCAGGAATAAAGGAACGAGTCTAAAAACGATGAAGTTGGAAACTTCCCAAATCCCTGAAGGGTTGTATTTTTTGAAAGTCATTATTGACGATAGAATAGTTGTCAAGAAAATTATCGTTTGCCGATAGGAAAGAAGTTTTTTGCACGCAGATCTCGCAGATTTTCGCAGATTTAATTTTTGCCCGATTTCCTGTGTTATCTGCGTGCAAATCATTTCTGAAAAACACTACCAAAGATTGCCATTGAAAAAAATTACATTTTTTTGTTCCTCTCCGGAACTTTTAATTTCCAATAACAGTTTAGAAGGCGAATCTCGAAATTATAAACAAAAACTGAAGTGATTCAATTATTCAACCATATCGATAATAAACTTCCTCTTGCAGGAAAAAACCGACCGAACGGGCTCCATTTAATGTTACCCGGTTCGAAGAAAATGCTTTTCTAACAGCCATTCTCAAAGGAGTTTGCTGCTGTTAGGGAACAGGGCAAACTCAGAAATCAAAATACAAGTTCGTTTTTAAAGACTCATCATGAACCATGTGAGTTTATTGCTTCTGAAGTTTACTAATTCAATTTTAAATCTAGGTGTAGCTTAACGGAAAGCACTGCCTTTGGGCGGCAGAAGTTGTAGGTTCGAATCCTTCCACTTAGACCAAGTATAACGCCAAATTACCGCCTCTGTAGCCCAATTGGTAGAGTCAGCGCTATTAAACAGCGTACAGTGGCAGTTCGAATCTGCCCGGAGGCACATGACCTGGTAGCTTAACAGGCAGAGCAGCACTCTTTTAAAGTGCGTTGTAAAGGCCTGCCTGCCGAGTTTGGCGCAGGCAGGTTCGAATCCTTTTCAGGTCACATCATTGAGGAAGTTACTGGTAAAGACCAGTAACTCAAATTTTGAAAGCATCAATAAAAAAGACTTGATAGCTCAATAGGCAGAGCGGCACTCCGTTAAAGTGCGGGTTATAGGTTCGAGTCCTATTCAAGTCGCAAAATTGCGCGGTAGTGTAACTGGCAACATATGGGTTTCATATGCCCGGGCTACGGGTTCGAGTCCCGTCTGCGCAACTAAATCAATTTAAGCTGTGATATAAATTGCCGCTAAACAATTTTCTTGTTCCGTCCAAACGTGGATTTTTTTGGATGAGTGGATAAATGGATGAAAGGAAAACCTAAAATCAGACCAAATGAAAAAAAGAACAAACATTACCCGAGGGTTTATGAATCTTCGAATTTGGCAGGAAGCAAAAGAGCTCTATGCAATAGCC